>NZ_JBIAPW010000056.1:0-26810 GCF_042888505.1 Streptomyces sp. NPDC002870 | reverse complement strand
CACGCTGTTGAGTTCTCAAGGAACGGACGCTTCCTTCGTACTCACCCTCTCGGGCTTTCCTCCGGGCGCTTCCCTTCGGTCTTGCGTTTCCAACCCTACCAGACTCTTTTTCCATTCCGTTTCCGGTGAGGAATTCGAATCCAGCGGCCGATTGGAGAGGCCTTTCGCCTTTCGGCGTGTTCACCACTTTAGCCGATTCCCGAGGCGACTCATAATCGAGTCCTCAAGGCGGAATTTCGGCATGCCGAAATCGCACCCGGTTGGGTTCGTCGTAAGTAGTGGATGGCCACTTCGGGTTGCCGAACGGCAGGGCCCGTCTCAAGCGGCTCGGGCTACGTTAGGCGTCTGAACAACGCGAGTCAAGTTGCCCTACGGCGCGGGACATGCGCCCGGTAGCGACTGACCGTGGGATCGCCCTCGATCCAGAAACGCCAGGGGTGGTGGGCCCCCGCACCGCCTACCCCCGTGCGGGGGCCGCTGCGCACCTGGTCAGCAGCGGGCGGGGTACCGGGGAGCAGGGACAGTGGGGCGTCTCCGCCGGTGCAGAGGTCGGTGCCGTTCAGGGCGCGGCCGACGTTGAGGGCCGTGGCCAGGCGGGCGGGGCCTTTGGCCAGTTCCTTGTCGTGACGGGCCGAGAACCGACGTTTGCGGGCGAGATCGGCGCCCACTCGGATCTCACCGGCGCGTAGCAGGATCCCGCTCGCCCTGCCCTCGGGGCCGCACACCACGTTCAGACAGTGCCACATGCCGTAGGTGAAGTAGACGTACGCGTAACCGGGCGGGCCGAACATCACGTCGTTGCGTGCTGTGCGGCCGCGGTAGGCGTGGGAGCCCGGGTCGATCTCTCCCGCGTACGCCTCTACTTCGGTGAGGCGCAACTCGATGGGGCCGTCGTCGGTCAGGCGTGCCAGGGTGCAGCCAAGGAGTTCGGGTGCGACCTCCAGTACAGGGCGGTCGAAGAACTCCCGGGGCAGCGGCGTACGGTCGGGGCTCTCGATCATGGCGTCCGAGAGTACCGGGGAACCGACTACGGTCGTCGCGCGTATGTAGAGGTCAGGACCAAGGAGGAGTGGACATGGGCTTCAAGAGGCTGCTTGCGAGCATGGGTGCCGGCGGTGCTTCCGTGGAGACGGAGCTGACCGAGGCGAACGTCGTACCGGGCGGTGTCGTCCAGGGCGAGGTGCGCATCCAGGGCGGCTCGGTGGATCAGCAGATCGAGGGGCTCTCCGTCGGCCTGCAGGCGCGGGTCGAGGTCGAGGGCGGTGACCAGGAGGTCAGGCAGGACATCGAGTTCACCAAGCAGCGGCTCGGCGGCGCGTTCACGGTGACGGCCGGGGCGGTGCACGTGGTCCCGTTCGGGCTGGACATTCCCTGGGAGACCCCCGTCACGAGCATCGCCGGGCAGCAGCTGCGCGGGATGAACATCGGAGTGACGACGGAGCTGGAGATCGCGCGGGCCCTGGACTCGGGCGACCTGGACGCGATCAGCGTGCACCCGCTGCCGGCGCAGCAGGCGATCCTGGACGCCTTCATCCAGCTGGGCTTCCGCTTCAAGAGCGCGGACATGGAGCGCGGGCACATCCGTGGGACGCGGCAGCGGCTGCCGTTCTACCAGGAGATCGAGTTCTTCCCGCCGCAGCAGTACCGCGGGCTGAACCAGATCGAGTTGACGTTCGTCGCGGACGACCGCGAGATGGACGTCATCCTCGAGATGGACAAGAAGCCGGGGTTGTTCAGCGAGGGCAGCGACTCGTACAAGGCCTTCAAGGTGGGGCACCACGACTTCCAGTCGACCGACTGGGCGGCGTACCTCAACCAGTGGCTCGCGGATGTCGGTGGGCGTCGTAACTGGCTCTAGGCTCGGATCCGGCAGGCAGGCAGGCAGCCGAATCGGAGGTTCAGACGTGACCGAGCTCAAGAGGGCGCCGCTTCCGCACGACTTTCATCCGGCGGTGCCGTCGTTCACGGTGGTGAGTGATGACATCGCGCCGGGGTCGGTGCTGAAGGACGCCCAGGTCTACGCGGCGGGCAACACCTCACCGCACCTGCGGTGGGAGGGTTTCCCGGCCGGGACCAGCAGCTTCGCCGTGACGTGCTTCGATCCGGACGCACCCACGGGCAGTGGGTTCTGGCACTGGGTGCTCTTCGACATCCCGGCGTCGGTCACGGAGCTTTCTGCGGGTGCGGGCAGCGGGAAGTCCGAGGGACTGCCCAAGGGCGCGGTTCAGGTCCGTAACGACTACGGGTCGAAGGACTTCGGCGGCGCCGCTCCGCCTGCCGGTGAGAACCACCGCTATGTGTTCACGGTGTACGCGGTGGACACCGAGAAGCTCGGCCCGGACGCGGATGCCTCGCCCGCGGTCGTGGGGTTCAATCTGCGGTTCCACACGCTGGCCCGTGCGCAGCTGATCGCCGAGTACGAGGGTCCCTCGTAGAGCTCAGCGTTCGTTTCTTGTTTGCCCTGCCCTGGTCTTGGAGAGATCAGGGCAGGGCATCTTTTATTGCGTTGTCCATCTCGGCGCGCCCGGCCAGAGTTGATCCAAGCCCAAGGCCCGCAACGGGCTGGGCCGGCGAACGGGAGGTGGGCGAGATGCGTGACACGCTGGTGCTGAATGCGAGCTTCGAGCCGCTGTCGACGGTGACACTCAACCGTGCTGTGGTGCTGGTGCTGCAGGACAAGGCCGTTGTCGAGCAGGCCCACCCCGGACTCCGTGTGCGTGCCGCCGCGGTCGATCTTCCGGTACCCCGGGTGATCAGGCTGTGCCGCTATGTCCGGGTGCCGTTCCGAAGACAGGCGCCGTGGTCGAGGCGGGGTGTGCTGGTACGGGACCAGCACCGGTGCGCGTACTGCGGAAGGCGCGCCACGACCGTGGACCACGTGGTGCCGCGGTCGCACGGTGGTGCGGACAGCTGGCTGAACACGGTGGCGTCCTGCGCCGAGGACAACCACCGCAAAGCGGACCGTACGCCGGACCAGGCTGGGATGCCGCTGCTGCACCAGCCCTTCATACCGTCTCCGGCGGACGCGATGCTGCTCGGAATGCGGGCCGGTGAGCGGTCGGAGCTGCCGGGGTGGCTGGCGGCCCAGCCCGCCGCGTAGCGCGAGGACCCGCGTAACGGCGAGGACCAGTCGGTGAAGGCCCGCTCTCGGACGAGGGCGGGCCCTCGTGCGTCAGCGGAGCAGCAGCTGGACGATGGCGACGGTGCCGACCACCACGATCAGCGCGCGCAGCGCGGTGGGCGGGAGGCGGCGGCCGATCTTCGCGCCGAACTGGCCGCCGATGGCGGAGCCGACCGCGATCAGCAGGACGGCCGTCCACTCGAAGTCCGCGACGAAGAGGAAGAAGAGCGCGGCGATGCTGTTGACGACGGCGGCGAGGACGTTCTTGGCGGCGTTGAGGCGCTGCATGGTGTCGTCGAGCAGCATGCCCATGAGGGAGATGTAGATGATCCCCTGGGCCGCGGTGAAGTAGCCGCCGTAGACGCTGGCGAGCAGCAGTCCGGTGAACAGGAGCGGGCCGCCGTCGGGATGGGTGTGGGTGCCGTTGCGGTCGCGGCGGCGCTGGACTGCCTTGGTGATGCGCGGCTGGAGGATCACCAGGACGAGGGCGAGCGCGACCAGTATCGGCACGATCGTCTCGAAGGCCGTGGAGGGCAGCATCAGCAGGAGTACGGCTCCGCTGATGCCGCCGATCGCGGCTGCGATGCCCAGGCGAAGGAGGCGGCTGCGCTGGCCGGTGAGTTCGGCGCGGTAGCCGATGGCTCCGCTGATCGAGCCGGGGATCAGGCCGAGGGCGTTGGAGACGGTGGCGGTGACCGGGGGGAGGCCGGTGGCAAGGAGCACCGGGAAGGTGATCAGCGTTCCCGAGCCGACGATGGTGTTGATCGTGCCGGCGCTGATACCCGCGGCGAAGACGGCGAGCATCTCCCAGATGGTCACGCTGTGCCCCTCGATGATCGGTGCCGGATGCACCGATCATGCCTGAGGGGCTGCCTGGTCAGTCGATGGGGGGCTGTTCGCGGCGCTCCGTGCCGTTGCCGCCGCCGGACTTGCCGGATCCGGATCCTGAGCCGCCGCCCATGCCTGCCATCGGGTTGAAGTTGCCCATGGCGCCGCTGAGGCCCTTGAGCGCGTCGCCGATCTCGCTGGGCACGATCCAGAGCTTGTTGGCGTCGCCCTCGGCGATCTTCGGGAGCATCTGGAGGTACTGGTAGGCGAGGAGCTTCTGGTCGGCGTCTCCGGCGTGGATGGACTCGAAGACCGTACGGATGGCCTGGGCCTCGCCCTCGGCGCGCAGGGCGGCCGCCTTCGCCTCACCTTCGGCGCGCAGGATCGCGGACTGCTTCTCACCTTCGGCGGTGAGGATCTGCGACTGGCGGATGCCCTCCGCGGTGAGGATCGCGGCGCGCTTGTCACGGTCGGCGCGCATCTGCTTCTCCATCGAGTCCTGGATGGAGGTGGGCGGCTCGATCGCCTTGAGCTCGACGCGGTTGACGCGGATGCCCCACTTGCCGGTGGCTTCGTCCAGGACGCCGCGCAGGGCCGCGTTGATCTCCTCGCGGGAGGTCAGGGTCCGCTCGAGGTCCATGCCACCGATGATGTTGCGGAGGGTGGTGACGGTGAGCTGCTCGATCGCCTGGATGTAGCTGGCGACCTCGTACGTGGCGGCCCGGGCATCGGTCACCTGGTAATAGATGACCGTGTCGATGTTGACCACCAGGTTGTCCTGGGTGATCACCGGCTGGGGCGGGAAGGGGACGACCTGTTCACGCAGGTCGATGCGGTTGCGGATCGAGTCGATGAACGGAACGACGATGTTCAGGCCCGCGTTGAGGGTGCGGGTGTAGCGCCCGAAGCGCTCGACGATGGCGGCGCTGGCCTGTGGGATGACCTGGATCGTCTTGATCAGGGCGATGAAGACCAGCACCACCAGAATGATCAGGACGATGATGATCGGTTGCATCGTGTTCCCTGTGCCCTTCGCTGCCGGATGATTCTGATGATCGAGTTTCCCAGAACACGGGCTGGTGTGGGGGGCGTTCGGCTTCTCTCTGTCACATGACCACGGCGGTGGCTCCGTCGATCTCCACAACGTCGACCTGTTGGCCCGCCTCGTAGGACATGTCCGCGTCGAGTGCGCGTGCGGACCATACCTCGCCGGCGAGTTTGATGCGGCCGCCGCTGCCGTCGACCCGCTCCAGGACGACGGCCTGACGGCCCTTCAGCGCGTCGATGCCGCTGGCGAACCTGGGGCTCTGGGCTCTGTGGCGGTTCGCGATCGGGCGTACGACCGCGATGAGTGCGACGGATACCGCGGCGAAGACGAGCACTTGGGCCACCGTGCCGCCGCCGAGCGCCGCGACGACGGCCGCGGCCACTGCTCCGGCGGAGAACATTCCGAATTCGGGCATCGCTGTCAGGACGAGCGGAATGCCCAGTCCGACCGCACCGATCAGCCACCACACCCATGCGTCGATTTCCACATGGTCATGGTAGGTCCGCCGGTCGTGGCAGGGACAGGGGGCGAAGGCAGGGTCCGGATCAGGTCAGCCGCCCCGACCCGGGACCGTTGGTCAGCCGAGGGGGAGGCCCTGGGCAGTCCAGCGCTCGCCGGTGCGCTCGACGAGGAGCGGCAGGCCGAAGCAGAGCGAGAGATTGCGGGAGGTCAGCTCGGTCTCCATGGGGCCCGCGGCCAGCACCTTGCCCTGACGGATCATCAGGACGTGGGTGAACCCCGGTGCGATCTCCTCGACATGGTGCGTGACCATGATCATGGAGGGGGCGTACGGGTCACGGGCGAGGCGGCCGAGGCGGCGCACCAGGTCCTCGCGGCCGCCGAGGTCGAGACCGGCGGCCGGCTCGTCGAGGAGCAGCAGTTCGGGGTCGGTCATCATCGCGCGGGCGATCATGGTGCGCTTGCGCTCGCCCTCGGAGAGGGTGCCGAACTTGCGGTCCAGGAAGTCGGTCATGCCGAGGCGGTCGAGGAAGGCGCGGGCGCGCTCCTCGTCGACGGCGTCGTAGTCCTCGTGCCAGGTGGCGGTCATGCCGTACGCGGCGGTGAGGACGGTCTGCAGCACGGTCTGGCGCTTGGGCAGCTTCTCAGCCATGGCGATGCCGGCCATGCCGATGCGGGGGCGGAGCTCGAAGACGTCTACGCCGCCGAGGCGCTCGCCGAGGATCTTCGCCGTGCCGGTGGTCGGGAAGAGGTAGCTTGAGGCGATGTTGAGGAGGGTGGTCTTGCCGGCGCCGTTGGGGCCGAGGATGACCCAGCGCTCGCCCTCCTTGACCGACCAGGAGACGTCGTCCACCAGAGCGCGTCCGTCGCGGACCACGGATACGTCCACCAGCTCCAGTACATCGCTCATGAGCGCGTTGTCTCCCCATGCAATCGTCTTGAGGTAGTTGGGGGGCGTTTGTGCACCTGTGGGCGCGGCTCCCAGGGAAAACCTACGCCACCGGTCGAGTGGCCCGGTCCCCCGGTCCGGTCCCTAGGCTGGGTCCATGCTTTCCGAACCACGCTCAGGACGGCTGGCCGCATGGGGAAATGCCCTGTTGGCCGGATATGTATCTCCCGATGACGCGGCGCTCGCGATCGTCGCCGACGACGCGGTGCACCGGGTGGAGGGTCTGCCGGGCGAGGCGGGCCCGGTCGGGCTCACGCTCGCGCTGGGGCGGCTGCGGACGCTCGGGGTGACCGGGTTCCGGGTCGCGCTGCCCACGCCGGGGCATCCGCTGGGGCTCAGCGGACCGCCGGAGTTCAACGCGCGGGCGCTCGACGCGGAGGAGGCGGTCGTCGCCTCGGGTGCTGCGTACGGGCTTGTGCCGGAGGTGTACGAGGCCGGGCCCGCGGGTGATCAGCATGTGGAGGTCGTCTGGCACTGCCTGCCGGTACGGGAGGCGCCGCCGGCGGACGTGCCCTCGCTCGGGGAGGCGGAGCGGGAGCTCGCCGAGGCGCTTCGGGAGGCGACGGAGGTGCTGTCGCGGCTCGATGTGGCGGCGTCGGGCCCGGTGGCGGAGGCGGCGATCGACGCGTACCGGGCGCGGGCCGAGCGGGGCCGCGAGGCGCTGGCGCCGGGGTATCCGCCGCGGGCGGTACGGGTGTTGGAGCTGGCTCAGCGGGTCGGGCTGCTGATCTCGGTGGCGTACGAGAACGGCCACGGCGGGGCGGTGAGCGCGTCGGAGATGTCGGCGCGGGTGGAGGCGCTGCGCCCGGTGGAACGGGTGGCGAGACGGGCACAGGTGGCGGCGTACAACGCGTATGTGGAGGAACGGGAACGCGGGTCCCACTGAGGCAGGTCGCGCCGACGGGGGCGCGGGGGTGCGGGCCCCTGACCCGGAGTGCGGGGCGGTCGCGCCGACGGGGGGCGCGGGGTCCGGGGTGCGGGTTCCGGGATCCCTTCGGACCCGGCGCGGTGGGTGGGTTCGCCTGGCCACGGCGACCACGACCCCTGGAAACAGGGTTCGCCCGCGAATCCACCACCGGACAGCAACCACCAACGCCCCCGGCCACGGCCACGGCAACCACGACCCCTGGAAACTGGGTCGGTGGTTGCCGTGGGGTGTGAACCGGTCAGCCGTTGTAGCCGTAGTTCCCGAACGTCGGGTTGAGGGCGCCGATGACGTTCACGGTGTTGCCGACGACGTTCACCGGGACGTGGACCGGGACCTGAACCACGTTGCCGGAGGCAACGCCAGGGGAGCCCACGGCCGCGCCGTCCGCGTGCGCACCGTTGGTGGCGGACGCGACACCCGCGCTGGCGGCGACGAGGCTACCGGCGATCATGGTGAGGGCAGCGGCCTTCTTCAGGTTCTTCACTTCGAAATCCTCCTGAGCATTCGCTGCGGCCAGCCGCCACAGCACGCCATGGACAACGCCGCGGAGTCGATCAGGATGCGCCGGACAGGTGACATCCACCCGACGGTATGAATCTCAGACCGGAGCGAGACGGTCCGCTTAGTCCGTCAGGCCATGCCTGACGGCCCACAGCGCCGCCTGGGTGCGGTCCGCCAGGTCCAGCTTCATCAGGATGTTCGAGACGTGGGTCTTGACAGTTTTCTCGGACAGCACGAGCGCCCGGGCGATCTCGCGGTTGGAGCGGCCGTCCGCGATCAGGCCCAGCACCTCCCTCTCGCGTTCGGTGAGGGTGGTGCCGCGCCCCGTGCCGTTGCTCGGGGCGTCCTGCGAGAGGAGCGCGCCCGCGATCTCCGGCTGGAGCAGCACATGGCCCGCGTGTACGGAGCGGATCGCCCCGGCCAGCGCCTCCGGGTCCACGTCCTTGTAGACGTAACCCGACGCGCCCGCGCGCAGGGCGGGCACGACCGTACGCTGTTCGGTGAAGCTGGTGACGATCAACACCTTTGCGGGGTTGGCGAGTTCGCGGAGCTTGCGCAGCGCCTCGATGCCGTCGGTGCCGGGCATCTTGACGTCCATCAGGATCACGTCCGGCTTCAACTCCTCGGCGCGGGCCACCCCTTCGGCCCCGTCCGCCGCCTCGCCGACGACCTCGATGTCGTCCTGGATCTCGAGGAAGGTACGCAGCCCCCGGCGGACCACTTGGTGATCGTCGACCAGCAGCACACGGATCATCCCGGTCTTCGCATTGGGCACAGCCTCAGCCACCGGGGACCTCCATCTCGATCGTGGTGCCCTTTCCGGGCGCCGATTCCACGGTGAGCCTTCCACCGACGCCGCTCGCCCGGTCGCGCATCGAGACCAGTCCCAGATGGCGCCCGGCCCGGCGGACCGCCCTCGGCTCGAAGCCCTTGCCGTTGTCAGTGATGCTGAGGACCGCGCCCTGGCCGCGGCGGACCAGGACCACGTCGACCTCGCCGGCGCCGGAATGCCGCAGTGCGTTGTGCAGGGCCTCCTGGGCGACCCGGAGCATGGCCTCCTCCTGTGCGGCGGGCAGCGCACGGATGCCGCTGCTGTCGAAGGTGACCCGCGCGGTGTGCGCCCGGTCCAGGACCTGGATATGCGTACGGAGGGTGTTGACCAGGCCGTCCTCGTCGAGGGCGGCGGGGCGCAGCTCGACGACAGCGGCGCGCAGTTCGTCCGCGGCCTCGGCGGCGAGCTCCGCGATCTGCTGCAACTCGCCCTTGGCGCGGGCGGGGTCGCGGTCCACGAGGGCGGCCGCGGCCTGCGCGGTCAGCCTGAGCGAGAACAGCTTCTGGCTGACCGCGTCATGCAACTCGTGGGCCAGGCGGGAACGTTCCTCCGCGATCGTGAGCTCGCGGCTGCGCTCGTACAGCCGGGCGTTGGTGAGCGCTATCGCCGCGTGCTGGGCGAGGATCGAGAGGAGCTCCTCGTCCTCGACGGTGAAGCCGCAGCCGCCGTCCGGCTTCGGGCACCTCTTGTTGGCGAGGAAGAGCGCGCCGATGGTCTCGTCGCCGTCCATGATCGGCAGGCCCAGGAAGTCGGACATGTCCGGGTGGGCGGACGGCCAGCCCTCGAAGCGGGGGTCCTTGCGCACATCCGCGAGGCGCTCCGTCTTCGCGTCCCTGAGCATGGCGGCGAGGATGCCGTGCTGCCGCGGGAGCGGGCCGATCGCCTTCCACTGCGCGTCGCTCACGCCGTCGACCACGAACTGGGCGAAGCCGCCGTGGTCGTCGGGGACACCCAGCGCGGCGTACTCGGCGTCGAGGAGCTCGCGTGCCGAGGCGACGATCGTCTTCAGCACGTCACGCACCTCGAGATGCCTGCTCATCGAGAGGAGCGCGGTGCTCACGGCGGCGAGGCCGGAGCCGGGTCGGTGACTCATGACCTCACGGTACCGGCGGGGTGTGACAGTCCGTATCGGGCCGGGGGCGGCAGTCGCTTAGGGCTGTGGACGTAGGTCGAAGTTCCTTGACGGGTGGGGTCCCCGGCACGAGGCGGCGGGAGTGGCCGCGTTCCTAGGTTGGGGCCGAAGACGCGGACGAGGAGATGGACATCATGCCGGTAGCGGTGATCACCGGGGCTTCGAAGGGGCTGGGACGCGCTCTCGCGACGGCCCTCGCCCGGCGGGGCTGGGACCTGGTGCTGAGCGCCAGGACCGAGGACGTACTTCAGGAGAGCGCGCGAGGCATCGGCGCGCACGGGACGCGGGTGGTGGCGGTGGCGGGCGACGTCACCGATGCCGGGCATCGCGGTGAGCTGCTGGCCGCGGCCCGCGGGCTCGGCGGGCTCGACCTGCTGGTGAGCAACGCGAGCGCGCTCGGCGCCGAGCCGCTGGTGCGGCTGGAGGCGCTGCCACTGGAGGGGCTGCGGGCGGCGCTGGAGACCAATGTGGTCGCGGCGCTCGGTCTCGTACAGGAGGCACTGCCGCTGCTGCGGGGGGCGGACGCGGGCACGGTGATCGCGGTCAGTTCGGACGCGGGGGCCGAGGCGTACGAGACGTGGGGCGGCTACGGGGCCTCGAAAGCGGCGCTCGACCACCTCGCCGCGGTCCTCGCGGTCGAGGAGCCGGAACTGCGGGTCTGGACTGTCGACCCGGGAGACATGCAGACGGATCTGTACGCGGCCGCCGTCCCGGACGACGAGGACCCGCGCCCGGCGCCGGAGTCGGTGGTGCCGGGCTTCCTGCGGCTGCTCGAAGAAAGGCCGGTGAGCGGGCGGTATGCGGCCCCCGCGCTCGCGGAGTCGCCCCGATGAAAACCGTCAACCGTCAGATCGACAACCGTTCAACCGTGCCAGGAGGAACAGCCGTGCTGGATGCGCTGCGGGTGCCCGATGAGCTCTTGGCCCGGGTGCCGCCCGAGGTGCGCGGCTCGGGGCGGGACGAGGTACGGCTGATGGTCTCTCGCGGGACCGAGGTGTCCCACCACGCCTTCGGGGACCTTCCCGGGCAGCTGCGCGCCGGCGACGTCCTGGTGGTCAATACGTCCACGACACTGTCGGCCGCCGTGGGCGGGCGGGTCGGCGGTGAGGTCGTCGTCGTGCACTTCTCGACGCGCGGGGACGACGGGCGCTGGGCGGTGGAGCTGCGCCGCCCCGACGGATCGGGCAGCACCCTGCCGCGCGCCGGCGGTCCACCGGGGGCCGTCGTACGGCTTCCGGGGGGCGGGCACCTCGTACTGGAGGAGCCCCTTGCCCCCGGCGCGGACCGGCTGTGGTGGGCGTCGGTCCCGGTGGACGTACCGGGGCTGCTCGGCCGCTACGGACGGCCGATCCGATACGGGTACACGACCCGGGACCAGCCTCTTTCCGCCTATCAGACGGTCTTCGCGGTCCCCTCCCCCGACGGCACGGGCTCCGCGGAGATGCCGAGTGCCGCGCGCCCCTTCACGGCGCGGCTGGTGGCGCAGCTGGTGAGCCGGGGCGTGCAGTTCGCGCCGATCACTCTGCATACCGGGGTGGCTTCGGCGCAGGCGCACGAGCCGCCGTACCCGGAGCGCTTCGAGGTGCCTGCGACGACGGCGTGGCTGGTGAATGCCGCGCGGGTGGGCTCAGGCCGCATTGTCGCGGTCGGTACGACGGCCGTACGCGCCCTGGAGTCGGCGGCCGGTCCCGACGGCGTGGTGCGCGCGGCATCGGGCTGGACGGACCTGTTCATCACCCCGGGGCGGGGGGTACGCGCCGTGGACGGGCTGCTGACCGGGCTGCACGAGCCGGAGGCATCCCATCTGCTGATGCTGGAGGCAGTCGCCGGGCGGGAGGCGCTGGGCCGCGCGTACCGGGAGGCGCTGCGGAATCTCTACCTATGGCACGAGTTTGGCGACAGCCACCTCATACTTCCGAATGAGAGCCCTCACACTTTGCATTGCTGACGCAACGCACGGTGAGAATGATCTGTGCCCAGTGTGAGCCCGCACATAGGACGTACGTCACTTACGAACCGCCCTAGTGGATACATAAAGGACGTGTGAGCGGGGACTGAATGGGCAAAAAGGTGCCTTCACGACACCCATGTCCACTACCGCGGGTCGTACGTCACACCTTTGCCACAGCATTTTGCTGCCGCTAAGAATTGCGATCGTCGCCGCCGAGGAGCGCAGCGCCGCCCCGGCCTGATGCGACTTCCGCTATTCGAACGAGGTATGTCTGTATGTCCGCGTCCAGCACCCGTATGACCAAGGCCCACAAGGTCTCGATCGCCGGTATTGCCGCTGCCGGCGTCGCAGCCCTCACGTTCTCCCTCGTCCCGGGCAACGCTTCCGCCGAGACCGAGACTGTCAACACCGCCACGACCACCGCTGCGCAGGCGAGCATCGCCAAGCAGGAGTCGGCTGCCGCGAAGCAGAAGGCCGCCGCCGCGAAGCAGAAGGCCGCTGCCGCGAAGAAGCTGGCCGCTGCCGCGGCCAAGGCTCACGCCCAGACCGTGGCGCACGCCAAGGTCGTGCAGCACGCCAAGGCCGTGGAGCACGCCCAGGCCGTGGCCCACGCCAAGGCCAAGGCGAACGCCGACGCCAAGAAGAAGGCTGCTGCCGCCGCCGCCAAGGCCGCCGCGAAGAAGCGCGCTGTCGAGCAGGCCGCCAGCCGCGCCGCCGCCCGCAAGCCGGTCTTCGCGAACAACCTTGACGGCTGGATCAAGGAGTCGCTGTCCATCATGAAGAAGCACGGCATCCCCGGCACCTACGACGGGCTGCACCGCAACATCATGCGTGAGTCCAGCGGCAACCCGAACGCCATCAACAACTGGGACATCAACGCGATCAACGGCGTCCCGTCGATCGGCCTGCTGCAGGTCATCAAGCCGACGTTCGACGCCTACCACGTCGCCGGTACCCCCAACAGCCAGTACGACCCGGTCGCCAACATCACGGCCGCGGCCAACTACGCCGCCGACCGCTACGGCTCGATCGACAACGTGAACAGCGCCTACTGAGGCTGAGCAGACAGCCGCGGTACGCATACGCCGAAGGGCGGCACCCCACACGGGGTGCCGCCCTTCGGCGCGTTTGCGGATGGACCGGACGGCCCTTACGGATCGGCTGGACGGCCCTTACTTGCGCATGACCTCAGGCTCGTGGCGGCGCAGCAGTCGCGCGACCGCGACGCCGCAGAGGACGCCGATCAGGAGCAGGATCGTGATGTTCAGGCCCCACTGGCCCGCCGAGTGCTCCCACAGGGGGTCCAGGTCGGTGGGCTTGTCCGGGTCCCACGGCGGCATCAGGTGCGACAGATCGAGCGTCGCGCCCGCCCCGGCGATGGCCCAGCGCGACGGCATCAGCCAGGCGAACTGCTCCAGGCCGGGCGAACCGTAGACCTGGAAGAGGATGCCGGTGAAGACGACCTGGACGATGGCGAACATGACCAGCAGCGGCATGGTCTTCTCGGCGGTCTTCACCAGCGAGGAGATGACCAGGCCGAACATCATCGAGGTGAAGCCGAGTGCGATGACGACGAGGCAGATCTCGACGGCCGGGGGCATGATCAGCCCCTCTGCGGGCAGCTCGCGGGTGGCGAAGCCGATGGCGCAGATGATGACACCCTGGAGGGCCGTGATCACGCCGAGGACGATCACCTTGGACATCAGGTACGCCGAGCGGGCGAGGCCGGTGGCCCGTTCCCGTTCGTAGATGACCCGTTCCTTGATCAGTTCTCGTACGGAGTTGGCCGCGCCCGAGAAGCACATGCCGACCGCGAGGATGAGCATGATCGTGCCGGCGTCGCCGTTGAACTTGCTCGGCGGCGTGGGCGGCGCGAGGCCGAACTTCGCCGGGATGACCACGCTGACCAGGCCGAGGACCGCCGGCAGGATCACCATCAGGCCCAGGAAGCCCTTGTCGGACGCAATGACCGAGGAATACCTGCGGATCAGCGTCCACAGCTGGGAGCCCCAGCTCTGCGGCTTCGGCGGACGCATCTGCTGCGCGGGCGGCATGTGCACCTGCTGCGCGGCGACGGCGTCGATGTCCGCGGCGTACATCTGGTAATGCTGCGAGCCGCGCCAGCGGCCCGCCCAGTCGTAGTCGCGGTAGTTCTCGAACGCGGAGAAGACGTCGGCCCAGGTGCTGTAGCCGAAGAAGTTGAGCGCTTCCTCTGGAGGTCCGAAGTACGCGACCGAGCCGCCCGGGGCCATGACGAGGAGCTTGTCGCAGAGCGCCAGCTCGGCCACGGAGTGGGTGACCACCAGGACGGTGCGGCCGTCGTCGGCGAGGCCGCGCAGCAGCTGCATGACGTCGCGGTCCATACCCGGGTCGAGGCCGGATGTCGGCTCGTCCAGGAATATCAGCGACGGCTTGGTCAGCAGCTCGAGCGCGACGGAGACGCGCTTGCGCTGGCCGCCGGAGAGCGAGGTGACCTTCTTTTCCTTGTGGATGTCGAGCTTGAGCTCGCGCAGCACCTCGTCGATACGGGCCTCGCGCTCCGCCTCTGCGGTGTCGCCGGGGAAGCGGAGCTTGGCGGCGTACTTGAGCGCCTTACGGACTGTGAGCTCCTTGTGCAGGATGTCGTCCTGCGGGACCAGTCCGATGCGCTGGCGCAGCTCGGCGAACTGCTTGTAGAGGCTGCGGTTGTCGTAGAGCACGTCGCCCTGGTTGGCGGGCCGGTAGCCGGTGAGCGCCTTGAGCAGGGTGGACTTGCCGGAGCCGGAGGGGCCGATGACGCCGATGAGCGACTTCTCCGGCACGCCGAAGGAGACGTCCCGCAGGATCTGCTTGCCGCCGTCGACCGTCACCGTGAGGTGGCGGGCGGAGAAGGAGATCTCACCGGTGTCGACGAACTCCTCGAGCCTGTCGCCGACGAGACGGAATGTCGAGTGGCCGACGCCGACGATGTCGTTCGGGCCGATGAGCACCGTGCCGGACTTGGCTATCGGCTGACCGTTGACGTATGTGCCGTTGTGGGATCCGAGGTCGCGGATCTCGAAGCGGCCGTCGGGCGCGGCCACGAACTCGGCGTGGTGGCGCGAGACCTGGAGGTCGGAGACGACCAGTTCGTTCTCGAGCGCACGACCGATGCGCATCACCCGGCCGAGGGCCAGCTGATGGAAGGTGGTCGGGCTGCGGTCCCCGTACACCGGCGGAGCCCCCGCGACACCGCCGGCGCCACCCGCGCCACCCGGTCCCTGCTGGTGCGGGACCTGTGCCTGCGGCGGCTGTTGCTGCCATGCCTGCTGCGGCTGTTGAGCCGGCGTCTGCTGAGCTGCCGCCCAGCCGGGAGCGCCCTGCTGCTGCGGCTGCTGGACCGGGGCCTGGGCCGCCGCCTGCTTGACCGCCTGCTGCTGAGGGACCGCGCCCTGCGCGCTGTACGCACCGGCTGCGGCGCCGGAGAGGTTCAGCCGCGGACCGTCGGTGGCGTTGCCCAAGTGCACGGCCGAGCCGGGGCCGATCTCCATCTGATGGATCCGCTGGCCCTGCACATATGTGCCGTTGGTGCTGCCGTGGTCCTCGATCACCCAACTGCGGCCGCCCCAGCTGACGCTGGCATGCCGCCACGAGACCCTGGCGTCGTCGACCACGAGGTCGCCCTGCGGATCACGTCCCAGGGTGTACGACCTGGACGGATCGAGAGTCCAGGTCCTTCCGTTCAATTCCAGTACGAGTTCCTGCACTCCATGCCCCACTAGTTGTCCCCCGAGTTACCCCCATCACAGGGAGTCTAGGGATGGCGAACATCGTGAGGAACTATTTCAGGCCCGGTTCTGCATCTGAAAGCCGGGCCTTGTGAAGACCGCGTTCGGGGTGCCCGTTGACGGAGGAGAAACACCCCCGGAGAGTGGTAAGCGCCCACGAGTGCGTACGGATCATGCGCGAGTGGGGGCAACTGGGTCAAACCCAGCAGGGATCGGGGGGTCCGATGGACGCGAGCGGCAGTGGCGACAAGGTGCCGTGGGGCGATGTGGTGCTGGCGTCCGTAGCGGCGGTGAGCTGGGCGCTGGTCGGGATGGCGGGTGCCGCGGCCCTCGGACTGCATCTCCTGGGCGCGGATTCGGCGGGGTCGCTCGGGCCGATGACGGCGGCGGCTGTGGTGCTCGCGGTGGGCGGATCGGTCACTCCGGCAGGTGATGTGTCCGCGTTCGGGCTGGAAGGTGCACAGGCGCGGACGGCCGTCGACATCACGCCACTTGGGGTGGGTCTGGTCGGGGCACTGTTCCTTGCGTACTTCTTCCTACGTTCGCTGCGCGGCGCGGGACCGTACATATCGGGGACCGAACTCGCCGCGCGGTCGGGCGGATTGGTGACTCTGTTCGTCGCGATGGTCGGCGGGTTGGCGTGGGCAGGTCACGACGTCATCACGATCGACGGGGCGAAGCTGGGGCTGGACCTCGACAAGGTGCCGGGGCTTGGCGGGGACGGGGGCGGTATCGAGGTGCCGGGCCTCGGCGACATCGGGGGGCTGCTGCCGGACCGGCTCGGAGACCTGGTGGACGCGCAGGCGTCGGTGGGGTTCAGCGTGAACACCGCGGATTCGCTGGCGGGCGCGTTGTTCTGGGTGCTCGGGGTGCTGATTATCTCGCTTCTCGCCTCGCGGCGTGCGCCACTGCCGCGCGGGGCGGGGTGGCAGGCGGTGCGGCGGACCGTACGGCCTGCGGTGTCCGCGGTCGTGGCGGTGCTGCTGGTCGCGGTCCTCGCGGGGTACGCGGCGGCGGCGTACGCGGCGATCGGCGACGACCACCCGAGGAGGATCGCGGGCGCGGCGCTGCTCGGGGCGCCGAACGGGGTGTGGCTGGGGGTGCCGTTGGGCCTTTTCGTGCCGTGGGACGGCGAGGCGACGGGCGAGCTGGCGAAGCTGCTGCCGGATCCGCTGGACGAACTGCTGCGGGTCTCGGCGGACGAGCCGGTGACGGTGGGCAGGCTGGCCGAACTGGACGGTCGGGTATGGCTGCTGGCGGTCGCGACCGCGGTGATGATGCTGTACGCCGGGGTGCTGGCGGCGGCGCGTACGCCGGCGGCCGGGCTGACTGCGGCCGGGTTCGCGGGGCGGTGCGCGGTGCGGCTGGGCGTGGTGACGGCACTGGCGCTGCCGCTGCTGGTGTGGCTGACGGACGTCTCGGCGGACGCGTCGCTGTCGGTGCTGGGCTTCGACGCGTTCGGCGCGGGGATCGAGCTGCACGGTCAGGTGGGCATGGCCCTGCTGCTCGGAGCTGCGTGGGGTGCGGCTGCGGGCGGGGTGGGGGCGCTGCTGGTGTACGCGACGCGGGGTGGCGAACGGGCCGCGGCGGCGGTGCCCACGGCGGAGGGAGCGGTGGGGCTGCCGACGGAGGGAGCCGTGGGGGCGGCGGGGCTGCCGGGTCCGTACCGCCCGGCGCCGCCGTACCGCCCGTCGAACGCCGACACGAACCCGTATCTGCGCCCGCCCCCGGAGATCCACGGTGCCCCCACGGTCGCGGGCCCGATGCCCCCGATGCCCCCGCCGCCACCACCGTCGCCGCACCGGGAGCCGCCTCCGCCGCCTGAGGAGGGCCCGCCCCCGCCGGGGAGGCCCAGGGGCCGCCGGTGAGGCCCAGAGGCCGCAGGTGAGGCGGTGCGCGCGCCCGCGCCCGGGGCAGGGCCGGGGGTCGCGAGCGGGGGCCCGGGGGCGGACCGTCCGGCAGGCGGGACGCCCCGTCTCATCCCCGCGCGCGCCGGATACGGTGGATACACCATGAGCGCATCGCAGACCTCCGACGTACCCACCCTTCTCGTCAAGATCTTCGGGAAGGACCGTCCCGGGATCACCGCCGGGCTCTTCGACACCCTCGCCGCCTACTCCGTCGACGTCGTCGACATCGAGCAGGTCGTCACGCGGGGCCGCATCGTCCTGTGCGTCCTCGTCACCGCTCCGACCGCCGGCGGCACCGCCGAGGGCGAGCTCCGCGCCACCGTCCACGGCTGGGCAGAGTCGCTCAAGCTGCAGGCCGAGATCATCTCGGGCACCGGCGACAACCGGCCACGCGGCAGTGGCCGTTCACATGTCACCGTGCTCGGGCACCCGCTCACCGCCGAGTCGGCGGCCGCCATAGCGGCCAGAATCACCGCGACCGGCGGGAACATCGACCGTATCTTCCGGCTCGCCAAGTACCCCGTCACCGCCGTGGAATTCGCGGTGTCCGGTACGGAGACCGAGGCGCTGCGCACCGTCCTGGTCACCGAGGCCGCCGAGATCGGCGTCGATGTGGCGGTCGTGTCGGCCGGGCTGCACCGCCGCGCCCAGCGCCTGGTCGTCATGGATGTGGACTCGACGCTCATCCAGGACGAGGTCATCGAGCTGTTCGCGGCACACGCGGGCTGCGAGGACAAGGTCGCCGAGGTCACGGCCGCCGCGATGCGTGGCGAGCTGGACTTCGAGCAGTCCCTGCACGCGCGCGTGGCGCTCCTCGAAGGGCTCGACGCCTCGGTCGTGGACAAGGTGCGCACGGAGGTCCGGCTGACCCCCGGCGCCCGCACCCTGATCCGTACGCTCAAGCGGCTCGGCTACCAAGTGGGTGTCGTCTCGGGCGGATTCACCCAGGTCACCGATGACCTCAAGACCCGGCTCGGGCTCGACTTCGCCTCGGCGAACACGCTGGAGATAGTGGACGGGAAGCTCACCGGCCGTGTCGTCGGCGAGATCGTGGACCGCCCGGGCAAGGCCCGGCTGCTGCGCCGGTTCGCCGCCGAGGCGGGCGTGCCGCTGGCGCAGACCGTCGCGATCGGCGACGGCGCGAATGATCTGGACATGCTCAACGCGGCCGGTCTGGGCGTCGCCTTCAACGCCAAGCCCGTCGTCCGTCGTGCCGCACACACGGCGGTCAATGTCCCCTTCCTGGACACCGTCCTGTATCTGCTGGGGATCACCCGCGAAGAGGTCGAGGCCGCGGACGGCGAGGGCGAGGAGCACTAGGCCCGTCTTTCGCCAGTGCCTCGGCCGGACGCGTCGGCGGGGATCGCCTGGAAAGCGTGTGGAGCGGCACCTCTGCGGCGAAACCGGAGGGGGGACCAGGTAGGCAGAGGCCCCGGTGCGGTGATTGCGCGCCGGGGCCGATTCACGTACCTGACAGGGGGATTACGCGTGCGGCGCCCAGAATTCGAGCAGCGTGCCCACTCCGTGCTCGACCGTCTTCCAGGAGCCGGTGAAGCCGACGACCGCGAGCGCCCCGGTCGGGAAACCGCTCTGCGTCATCCGGGCCAGCGCCTCACCCTCGGCCTTGCCCGCGAGGGCGTCGGCGAGCGCGTGCACCCCGGGGTTGTGGCCGATGACGAGCAGGTCGTTCACCTCGTCCGGGGTCTCGTTGAGCAGCGCGATGAGTTCGCCGAGGGAGGCGTCGTACAGCCGCTCCTCGTACACCGTCTTGGGGCGGTGCGGCAGCTCGTGCACCGCCAGCTTCCAGGTCTCGCGGGTTCTGCTTGCGGTGGAGCACAGAGCCAGGTCGAGGGCGATACCGGTATCGGCCAGCCTGCGGCCGGCCGTCGCCGCTTCCAGACGGCCGCGCTCGGCGAGCGGCCGGTCATGGTCGGATACCTGCGGCCAGTCGGCCTTCGCATGCCGGAGGAGGACGATCCTGCGGGACTCGGGGGATCCGGGGGCTGTCCCCCCGGAAGACACGGCGTCGCTCATGCACCCCAGCTTCGCATGAAATGAGCCAGCGGGCGCAGGGTGTTGACGGGCTCCCCCGCGAAGGGTGAATCCGACAGCGGGACAGTCGCCGGGGCGGTCACCGGGCCGGCCACCGGACAGTCACCCGGACAGGCTGTGCTGGATGCGCTCGAGGATCTGGCCGACCGCCGGCTCGCTGCCCGTGGCCTGCGCCTGGGCGGGGCCCGCGATCAGCAGGAGCAGTGCGACGAAGGCGAGCATGGGCAGGGCGAGTGCCCACCACGGCAGCCGGATGTCGACGCTGCCCGTGGCCTTCGGGTGGGACCGGGTGTGCGAGTGGGCCGACATGGCCGCCTCCGTAGGTCTGCGGTTTGTTGCTTCAAACCTACGGATCATGGGTGCGGCGGCCCATCCGGTGACCCACCCAGTTCACCCTGAGCCTGGCCCCCTAGGGGATGGTGGTGCTAGCCCCATTCCCCCATCCCTTTCGACAGCCGCGCGCCCCTTCGGCTCACTCGCCGGGGCTTGGGCAACGACTGTGTCAGGGTGACGCGATGGACGCGATCACCGCGATCACGACCGTGATGGCGATCATTGCGCCGAAAACGAGCAGGAGCTTCTTCTGGCCGTTCGAGGGGGTCGGGTCGAGCACAGGCATGGCATCAGTCTCGCATCTCAGCGTTCTTCCTCGATCGTCCGGTCCCGGCCGGCCAGGATGCCGATCATGTGAGGGCGAGCGGGAAGGCGCGGCGAGCTGTCCGTTCATGTGCCTGCGGAGTCCCGCACGGGCTGGTGACTGACCCACACCGCGCGTATCTCCTTCCAGCAGCGGTCGGTGAGCTCGGCGTAGCCGGCCGGGCCTATCTCGACGGGCGCGCTGTCCACGTCGATGTCCCACCAGCGCTCGCACTCGATGTGCAGCCGGACGCGGTCGGCCCCGGGGTAGGGGTTGTGGCAGAAGGCGGTGGCCCAGGAACCCTCGACGGCTGTGCGGCAGTCAGCCTCGTACGTACGGGACTGGGGCTGGGAGACGGCCGTCGGCGACGTCCACAGCAGGAGCGCTCCTGTGGCCACTACGGAGGCGGAGCGGCGGGTCGTACGCACAAGCAGGACCTCCTCGGCCGTACTGCGGCCCGCTCGCCGCGGCTGCACCTCAAGGGGGGATTGCCTCTCCAGCCTCGCTGGAGACACGGCGCGCCGCGCGCTCCGGGGGGCCGAATGGGCGACGCCCCGCTCCCCGCAGTCGGCGGGGAGCGGGGCGTCGTTCTCGCACGAGACACGAGACACGAGATATCGCGAGGGTCAGGCGCCCATCATGTGCACGCCACCGTCCACGTGGACGATCTCGCCGGTCGTCCGCGGGAAGAAGTCCGAGAGCAGACCGACGACGCCGCGGCCGGCCGGCTCCGGGTCGGAGAGGTCCCAGCCGATCGGGGCGCGGTGGTTCCAGACGTCGGCGAGCTCCTCGAAGCCCGGGATGGACTTCGCGGCCATCGACTTGATCGGGCCGGCCGAGACCAGGTTGCAGCGGATGTTCTTGGGACCCAGGTCGCGGGCGAGGTAGCGGTTGGTGGACTCGAGCGCCGCCTTGGCCACGCCCATCCAGTCGTACTTCGGCCACGCGATCGTCGCGTCGAAGGTGAGACCGACGACCGAGCCGCCACGCTGCATCAGCGGAAGGCATGCCATGGTCAGCGACTTGTAGGAGTACGCAGAGACCTGCACCGCGGTCGAGACGTCCTCCCAGCCGGCCTCGAGGAAGTTGAACGCGCCCTGCGGGCCGAAGGCGATCGAGTGCACGATGCCGTCGAGGCCCGACTCGTCGCTGGAGTGCTCGCGGATCTTGTCCGCGAGGCCGTCCAGGTGCTCCTGGTTGGTGACGTCCAGCTCGATGACCGGGACGGGCTTGGGCAGCCGCTTGGCGATGCGCTCGACAAGGGTGAGCCGGCCGAAGCCGGTCAGGATGACCTCCGCGCCCTCCTCCTGCGCCACCTTGGCGGCGTGGAATGCGATGGACCCCTCGGTGAGGACGCCCGTGACGAGAATGCGCTTGCCGGCGAGGATTCCACTCATTTGATCAGTGACCCATGCCCAATCCGCCGTCAACGGGGATGACGGCTCCAGTGATGTACGAGGCGTCGTCGGAGGCGAGGAAGCGCACCGCGGCGGCGACCTCCTCGGGCCGCGCGTAGCGGCCGAGCGGCACCTGGGCGACGATGCCCGCGCGCTGCTCCTCGGTCAGCACCCGGGTCATGTCGGTGTCGACAAATCCGGGGGCGACGACATTGAACGTGATGTTCCGCGAGCCCAGCTCGCGGGCGAGGGAACGGGCGAAGCCGACGAGACCGGCCTTGGAGGCTGCGTAGTTCGCCTGCCCGGGGGAGCCTTGCAGGCCCACGACGGAGGAGATCAGCACGACGCGGCCCTTCTTGGCGCGCAGCATGCCGCGGTTGGCGCGCTTGACGACCCGGAAGGTGCCCGTGAGGTTGGTGTCGATGACGGAGGTGAAGTCCTCCTCGGACATCCGCATCAGCAACTGGTCCTTGGTGACACCGGCGTTGGCCACCAGCACCTCGACCGGACCGTGCTTCTCCTCGATCTCCTTGTAGGCCTGCTCCACCTGCTCGCCGTCGGTGATGTCGCACTTGACGGCCAGGAAGCCGGCCGGCGGCTCGCCGGACCGGTAGGTGATCGCGACCTTGTCGCCGGCTTCGGCGAACGCGCGGGCGATGGCGAGGCCGATGCCCCGGTTTCCTCCGGTGACGAGAACCGAGCGGCTCAACGGATCACCCTTTCGGTAGCGGTCTGGTACTCACGCAAACTATCGGTCCTGCCCCTCTCACGGAGAATCGAGCCCTGACAGCGCCTTCATCCCGTCACTGTCGGGTCCCTACAGAATGGCGCTGGGCAACGCCCCCTCCGGCGCGACATGATCGGGCGACCGGTCTCAACGACAGGAGACATCCGTGCCTCATTCCATCGACGAAGCCTTCACGGCGCTGCCGCTGCGGGCCCTCGCCGACGCGGCACTCGCCCGGGCGCGTGCGCTCGGCGCCGAGCACGCCGACTTCCGCTTCGAGCGCGTACGCAGCGCGACCTGGCGGCTGCGCGACGCCAAGCTCGCCGGCTCATCGGACACCACGGACCTCGGGTACGCGGTACGGGTGGTGCACGGCGGCGCCTGGGGCTTCGCCTCCGGGGTCGACATGACCATGGACGCGGCCGCCAGGGTCGCGGGGCAGGCGGTCGCGATGGCCAAGCTGTCGGCGAAGGTGATCGCGGCGGCGGGCTCCGACGAGAGGGTTGAGCTGGCGGACGAGCCGGTGCACCCGGAGCGGACGTGGGTCTCCTCGTACGAGATCAACCCGTTCGAGGTACCCGACGAGGAGAAGACCACGCTGCTGGCGGGGTGGAGTGAGCGGCTGCTGGGCGCGGAGGGCGTGGCGCACGTGGACGCCTCGCTGACCACCGTCCACGAGAACAAGTTCTACGCGGACACCGCGGGCACCGTCACCACACAGCAGCGCGTGCGGCTGCATCCGCAGCTGACCGCGGTCGCGGTCGATCCGAGCAGCGGCGAGTTCGACTCGATGCGCACGCTCGCGCCGCCGGCGGGCCGTGGCTGGGAGTATCTGACCGGCACGGGCTGGGACTGGGACTGGGAACTGGAGCAGATCCCGGAGCTGCTCGCGGAGAAGATGCGCGCGCCGAGCGTCGAGGCCGGGCGGTACGACCTGGTGGTCGACCCGTCGAATCTCTGGCTGACCATCCATGAGTCGATCGGCCACGCCACGGAGCTGGACCGGGCGCTGGGGTACGAGGCGGCGTACGCCGGGACGTCCTTCGCCACCTTCGACAAGCTGGGCAAGCTGGCGTACGGCTCCTCGGTGATGAATGTGACGGGCGACCGGACTGTGGAGCACGGGCTGGCCACGATCGGGTACGACGACGAGGGCGTCGAGGCGCAGTCGTGGGACCTGGTGAAGGACGGCACGCTGGTGGGCTACCAGCTGGACCGGCGGATCGCGAAGCTGACGGGGCTCGGCCGGTCCAACGGCTGTGCGTACGCGGACTCGCCCGGCCATGTGCCGGTGCAACGGATGGCGAATGTGTCGCTGCAGGCGGATCCGGGCGGTCTGTCGACAGAGGATCTGATCGGCGGGGTGGAGCGGGGCATCTATGTGGTCGGCGACCGGTCGTGGTCGATCGACATGCAGCGCTACAACTTCCAGTTCACCGGGCAGCGCTTCTTCCGTATCGAGAACGGCAAGCTGGCGGGTCAGCTGCGGGACGTCGCGTACCAGGCGACGACGACGGACTTCTGGGGCTCGATGGAGAAGGCAGGCGGCCCGCAGACGTATGTGCTCGGCGGCGCGTTCAACTGCGGAAAGGCCCAGCCGGGCCAGGTCGCGGCGGTCTCGCACGGCTGCCCGTCGGCCCTGTTCAGGGGCGTGAACATCCTCAACACCACACAGGAGGCCGGTCGATGAGCCGTATCAGCAAGCCGTACGAGATCGTCGAGCGCGCCCTTGAGCTGTCCACCGCCGACGGTTGTGCCGTCATCGCCGACGAGGAGTCGTCGGCCAATCTGCGCTGGGCCGGCAACGCACTGACGACCAACGGCGTCACCCGCGGCCGCACCCTCACCGTCATCGCGACCGTCGACGGCGCCCAGGGCACCGCGTCCGGTGTCGTCTCGCGGTCCGCCGTCACCGCTGCCGACCTCGAGCCGCTCGTACGGGCCGCTGAGGCCGCCGCGCGCGGGGCCGGGCCCGCCGAGGACGCCCAGCCGCTCGTCGACTCGGTCCCCTCCTCCCCCGACTTCACCGACCCGCCCGCCGAGACCTCCTCCGCCGTCTTCGCGGACTTCGCGCCCGCGCTGGGCGAGGCCTTCGCCCGCGCCCGGGCCGGTCAGCGGGAGCTGTACGGCTTCGCCAACCACGAGCTGACCTCCACCTACCTCGGCACGTCTACGGGGCTGCGGCTCCGCCATGACCAGCCCAACGGGACGCTGGAGCTCAACGCCAAGTCCCCGGACCGCTCACGGTCCGCCTGGGCGGGCCGCTCCACGCGGGACTTCAAGGACGTGGACCCGGCGCTCCTCGACGCGGAGCTCGCGCAGCGGCTCGGCTGGGCCGAGCGCCGGATCGACCTGCCCGCGGGCCGGTACGAGACGCTGCTGCCGCCCACCGCGGTGGCCGATCTGCTGATCTACCAGATGTGGTCGTCGACGGCCCGGGACGCGGCGGAGGGCCGTACGGTCTTCTCCAAGCCCGGCGGCGGCACCCGCGTCGGTGAGACGCTCTCGCCGCTGCCGCTGACCCTGCGCAGCGACCCGAACGAGCCGGGCCTCGAGTCCGCGCCGTTCGTGATCGCGCACGCGTCCGGCGACGACGCCTCGGTCTTCGACAACGGCCTGCCCCTGTCGGCGACGGACTGGGTACGCGGCGGAAAGCTGGAGCACCTGATCACCACCCGGCACAGCGCCGGTCTGACCGGGCTGCCGGTCGCCCCCGGGGTCGACAATCTGATCCTGGACGGCGGCGGTGAGGGCTCGCTGGACGAGATGGTCTCGGCGACCGCCCGCGGGTTGCTGCTGACCTGCCTGTGGTACATCCGCGAGGTCGATCCGGCGACTCTGCTGCTGACCGGCCTGACCCGGGACGGCGTCTACCTCGTGGAGAACGGCGAGGTGGTCGGCGAGGTGAACAACTTCCGGTTCAACGAGTCGCCCGTCGACCTGCTGTCCAGGGCCACAGAGGCGGGCCGCACCGAGAAGACGCTGCCGCGCGAGTGGGGCGACTGGTTCACCCGGGCCGCGATGCCCGCGCTCCGGGTGCCGGATTTCAATATGAGTTCGGTCAGCCAGGGCGTATAACCTCGGAGACGTCTGCAGGCACACCGAAGGAGACGCGAGAGAAGTGACGGACATCGTCGACGAACTGCAGTGGCGTGGGCTGATCGCCCTTTCCACTGACGAGGACGCATTGCGCAAGGCGTTCGCGGACGGTCCCGTCACGTTCTATTGCGGTTTCGACCCGACCGCGCCGAGCCTGCACCTCGGCAATCTGGTCCAGATCCTGACCATGCGCCGGATCCAGCAGGCGGGCAACCGCCCGCTGGGTCTGGTCGGCGGGGCGACCGGTCTGATCGGCGACCCGAAGCCGAACTCCGAGCGCACACTGAACGCGCCGGAGGTCGTCGCGGGCTGGGTGGAGCGGCTGCGCGGGCAGATCGAGCGGTTCCTCGACTTCGAAGGACCGCACGCCGCGACCATGGTCAACAACCTGGACTGGACGTCGGGTCTGTCGGCGATCGACTTCCTGCGCGACGTCGGCAAGTACTTCCGGGTCAACAAGATGATCGCGAAGGAGGCTGTCGCGCGGCGGCTGAACTCCGACGCGGGCATCAGCTACACCGAGTTCAGCTACCAGATCCTGCAGGGCATGGACTTCCTGGAGCTGTACCGGCGGTACGGCTGCGTCCTGCAGACCGGCGGCAGCGACCAGTGGGGCAACCTCACCGCGGGCACCGACCTGATCCACCGGGTCGAGCCGGAGGCCGACGTGCACGCGCTGGCCACCCCGCTGATCACGAAGGCCGACGGCACGAAGTTCGGCAAGACGGAGTCCGGCACGGTCTGGCTGGACCCTGAGCGGACCGCGCCGTACGCCTTCTACCAGTTCTGGCTGAACGCGGACGACCGCGACGTCTCCAAGTTCCTGCGGATCTTCAGCTTCAAGACCCGCGAGGAGATCGAGGAGCTGGAGAAGCTGACCGAGGAGCGACCGCAGGCACGTGCGGCCCAGCGGGCGCTGGCGGAGGAGCTGACGACGCTGGTCCACGGCGCCGACCAGTGCGCGGCGGTCGTGAGCGCGTCGAAGGCGCTGTTCGGTCAGGGGGAGCTGGCCGACCTCGACGAGGCGACGCTGCGTGCGGCGCTCTCCGAGCTGCCGCACGCCCGGGTCGCCGAGCTGGCCCCGGTGGTGGACCTGCTCGCGGAGGTCGGCCTGGTCCCCAGCAAGTCGGCCGCCCGCCGCACCGTCAAGGAGGGCGGCGCCTACGTGAACAACGTCAAGGTCGCCGCGGAGGACGCCGTACCGGCGCGGCTGGATCTGCTGCACGGCCGCTGGCTCGTGCTGCGCCGCGGCAAGAAGAACCTCGCGGCGGTCGAGGTCACGACGGCCTGATCCGGCCCGGGCGCCCCGCGGCGCGCAGTCATCCCGGCACCGCGGAGTCATCCCCCGCACAGCAGGGCGTCTGGCCCACACACCTCACGGCGGGGGGGGGGGGGGGGGGGGGGGCCCCCCGCCCCCCCCCCCCGGGGGGGGGGGGGGGGGGGGGGGGGGGGGGGGGGGGGGGGGGGGGGGCGGCCCCCCCCCCCGCCCCCAC
>NZ_JBIAPW010000055.1:0-26929 GCF_042888505.1 Streptomyces sp. NPDC002870 | reverse complement strand
CGGTGCTGGGCCGGAACCTGCACCACCTGCGGACGCGCCCTACCCACCACACCCAGCAGAAGAAGACAGCCCCCGACCTAACGAAGCACTACTAGGACTTGTCCGGCCGATCATGTGACTGCGCTGTGTCCGGGTCGTTGTTGTGGGCATGGGGCGGGGTGATCTGAGCGATGCGGAGTGGGAACGGCTGCGGCCGTTCCTGCCAGTGAGCAAAGGGCGTTGTGGCCGGTGGCGTGACCACCGGCAGGTAATCGACGGGATTCTGCACCGGGTGCGGACCGGGGTGCAGTGGCGTGACCTGCCCGAACGGTTCGGCCCATGGAAGACCGTCTATGAACGGCACCGGCTGTGGTCCGCCGACGGCACCTGGGAACGACTGCTGCAGCAGGTCCAGGCCGAGGCTCATGCCGCGGGTGAGATCGACTGGGACATTTCGGTTGACTCCACGATCGTGCGCGCGCACCAGCACGCGGCCGGTGCCCGCACCGGCCCGCCGCCGGACCCTGCCTCAAAGGGGGCCGAAACGGCAGAACATCAGGACGAGACGGCGTGGCAGAGCCTGCACGGCCGGCTGGTGGAGGTGGTGCGGGAGGTGAGGGCCTGGGCCGCTCGCGCGGCGGGTTCACCACCAAGCTCCACCTGAGCGCGGATGGCGGCTGCCGCCCGCTGTCCCTGGTGGTCACACCTGGACAGCGGGCGGACTGCACGCAGTTCAAGCCGGTTCTGGAGAAGATCCGTGTGCCCCGGCCGGGTCCGGGCAGGCCACGCAAGAAGCCTGACAGCGTCGCGGCCGACAAGACACCCCCCAAGTGCTGTCACGGAACAGGAAAAAGAGACACTAGCGCCGACCACTGACAATCACTGCTGCAGCCGGCTGCATTGCCCGTAGTGGTCGGCTGCCGAGCTGGCCGCGCTGGCGGCGAAAGCTGGAGACGAAGTAGACCGCCGAGCCCGGCCAGCTGGACCATCACCACCGCACGCAACCGGGCGATCGACCGCCTTCGGCGTGAGGCGTCCCGCAGCGAACGGCATGCCCAGGCCAGCCCTGCTGTACCCCCGCGACGAACCGGCCGAGGAAGGTCCCGTGCGCGACGACCGGCTCCGCCTGATCTTCACGTGCTGCCATCCCTCCCTGGCCACGCCCGCCCAGGTCGCGCTGACGCTGCGGCTGCTGGGAGGACTCACCACCGCCGAAATCGCGCGCCCCAGCCCCCTCCACAATCCCTGCGCACAGGCGGGGTCGCTGAAGATCGCTCGGACAGGACCTGGCCAGCGGTTTGCCGGTGCGCCCGGACGATCAGCCGCCTGCCGTACGTGAGGCAGCGTGCGCGGGCCGGCTGGCCCGGCAGGCATCCGGGCGTCCGCTGGTAAAATGGGGGCACGCTTCGACACCGCCGGGGCCCGTACCGAGGGGTACGGGCCCCGGCGCTTTCCGAGCGCCAGACCGAGGAAGGTTCCCCATGAACGCGAAGCCGCAGGCCCCTGGACTTTCCCGTGCAGGCAAGCCCCGGCGTGCGACGGCGCCGCAGGGCGAACTCTCGATGCCGGAGACAGTGGCCCCGGGCCTGCCGCCGGCCGAGTCCTTCGACGTACTCGGGCTGCCGCCGGAGCTGACGAAGTCGATGATCAGTCTCGGGGTGAAGGAGCCTTTCCCGATCCAGGCGGCGACCCTGCCCAACGCGCTGGCCGGCCGCGATGTCCTCGGCCGAGCGCGAACCGGCTCCGGCAAGACGCTTGCCTTCGGGCTTGCGCTGCTCGTCCGGACGGCAGGCCTGCGAGCGGAATCGAAGCGGCCACTCGCACTGGTCCTGGTGCCGACCCGGGAACTCGCGCAGCAGGTGAGCGACGCGCTGGCGCCGTGCGCGCTGGCGCTGAATGTGCGCCTGGCGACGGTGGTCGGCGGGCTGTCGATCAACCGGCAGTCGGCGCTGCTGCGGACCGGCGCCGACGTGGTGATCGCGACGCCGGGGCGGCTGGCCGACCTGGTGTCGCGCCGGGACTGTCACCTGAATCAGGTGCGGATCACGGTGCTGGACGAAGCGGACCAGATGTGCGACCTGGGGTTTCTGCCGCAGGTCTCGGAAATCCTGGACCAGGTCCGCCCCGACGGGCAGCGGCTGCTGTTCTCGGCCACGCTCGACCGCAACGTCGACCAGCTGGTTCGGGGCTACCTGCACGACCCGGTGCTCGCTTCGCTCGACCGGGTGGCGGGCTCGGTCACCACGATGGAACACCATGTGCTGAACATCCACGCCGCCGACAAGTACGCGACCGCGACCGAAATCGCCGCGCGGGACGGCCGGGTACTGATGTTCCTGGACACCAAGGCCGGCGTGGACCAGTTCACCCGTCACTTGCGAGCCAGTGGTGTACGGGCTGCCGCCCTGCACAGCGGGAAGTCGCAGCCGCAGCGCACGCACACGCTCGCCAAGTTCAAGGACGGTGAGATCACCGTGCTGGTGGCCACCAATGTCGCGGCGCGAGGTATTCACATCGACGCGCTCGACCTTGTCGTCAACGTCGACCCGCCGGCCGATGCCAAGGACTATCTGCACCGTGGCGGGCGCACGGCGCGCGCCGGGGAGTCCGGGAACGTGGTCACGCTGGTCACCCCCAACCAGCGGCGCGATGTGAACCGGATGATGGCCGACGCCCGCATCCGGCCGACTGTCACACAGGTGCGCTCCGGCGAGGAGAAGCTGTCCACCATCACCGGGGCGAAGCGCCCGCCGACCGCGGCGAAGAGTAGTGGCGGCAACGCCCCCTTCCGCGGCCTCGGCACCCGTCCGGGCCGCCCCGCGAAGGAGTCCCGCAAAGCCGCCGAAGCCCGCAAGACAGCGGAAGCCCGCGCGGCGGCCCGGGTGCGCAAGGGCCGCTGACGCCGGACGGACCTGCGCTGCGGGTGGCCGGCTCCGCCGGAGGCCCCGGAGGAAGCTCGACGGCTCGACGCGACTCTGTGTAGCGGTGTGGGAAAGTCTGGCAGGGAACGTAAGGCTGGCCGTGGGCGCTCATGGCTCGCACCGGACGCGTTGCCTCAGGAACGGTGCTGGTTCGGTGCTGACTTGATCCAGTCAGACCACGGAAGTCCGCAGGTGGGAGCTCTGATCGGATGAGTTGTCGTACCACTCGATGGTGGTGCCGATAAGGCTCGCGGCGACAATGCGCTTGAGGGAGCTGGGGGTTGGCGGGGCGGATGCCGTGGCAGCCATGGTCACCACTTCCGGGCGGGTTACGGGGACGTTTACGTTTCGCCACACCGTAGAAACGCGCAGGTCAGTGGCACATGTGGTGGGACACCATACTTCAGTCGCCCGCTGTCCGTGCAGCACCCATGACAACCTTGGAGAGGCCGGTGGACCGCCGAACGCGGGGCGTTCCCCCGATGAGCTTGCGAGCCTGCATCCCTGGTGGCGTGCCGAGGAGGGGGGCGTCGGTGGGGGCGTGCCCGACAGAGGTTCTCGCTGCCTGCGCCGGCTAGTTGATAAGGCGGGCGGGCGTGGTGGCTGCATACAGCACGTACTCCACTGGTCCGCGCCGGAAGAGCCGGGTCCAGGCGAGGGCCAGCAGCATGGCAGCCGCGACGAAGCCGAGGAGGACTGGTAGAGCAGCGGAGTCCGGCAGGTCGTCGATGCCCAGTGCCTTGATGGCGATGATGTGGCCGACGTAAGCGGTGAGGGAGATGGAGCCGACTGCGATGACGGGCGCGGCGAGCCACCGCAGGCGCGCCGACCGGTCCGTGGCGATGAGACAGGCGGCCAGGGCCACCAGGGCGACGCCGGTGTTGCCCAGGATGGACCATGTCGTCTGGCTGTGCGGCGCGGCCACCAGCAGCCAGGCGGGAACGCCTGCGGTCGGGTCCTCGCCCACACCGTCGGACCACCAGGCCGAGGCTGCCGCCCCGGTGTCCGTGGCCGCGTTAACTGCGGCCTGCGCGCCCGGGACCAGGTGCAGGGCCAGCCATGAGCCTCCGTAGCCGAGCACGGCCAGCGCGCCGCCGGACAGGGCGACCTTGGCGGGTACGCCGGGCCGCTTGAGATCGAGCTTGGCCACGGCCATTCCGGCGATGATGAAAGGCAGCCACGTCAATACCGGGTACGCGCCGGTGACGAACAACTCGACGATCCCGTCGGAATCGGTGATTCGGGTGAGCGGGTCGTAGGCGATGACGGCATCTGCCCAGCTTCCGCCCTCGACCGCAGCACGGAGCAGATACAGGACTTGGGGCAGCACGAGCGCGGCCGACGCGGCGATGAGGGCCAGGGTGGCGGCCCGTAGCCGGTACAGCGGAAGGGCGAGGACGAAGAGCACTCCGAAGTGGGTGAGGATCACGTCGATGTCGGTGTCCAGCGAGGTCAGGGCGTATCCGAGGGCGATCAGGACGACGGAGCGGATCAGTACCCTGCCCACGGCCTGCCGCCCCGCGCGCCCGGTCCGCGGCTGCGGCCGGCCGGTGAGAAGGATCAGTGTGAATCCGGCGAGCAGCGCGAACAGGGCGGAGGACCGGCCACGGGTCAACTCCATCACCCAGCCCAGCGGGCCGCCCACCGACGGCTCGGGACCGACGTGGGCCGCGTACATGCCGAGGACGGCCAGGCCGCGGGCCAGGTCGAGGCCGATCAGCCGTCCCGTCGACGGCGTACGGGAGGGGGAGCGGCCTGCCCCGGCCACGGGTGCCGCCTCACACGGCGCGGCCGCTGATCCGTCGCGCGTCATACGTCAAGGGTTGTGGATGCTGCCAAATTCAACCATCCGACAGGTGTCCGGAACCGCCCCGCCGACTGGCTGGCGCACCCCCGCCGCCTGGCCGGATGCCGTCCGACCGGGGGTGCTCGGGAAGCAGACGCGGCGCGACTGCCGGAAGTCCATGGACGCGGGCTCGGAGCGCGCACACAGCCCCCGTCCGGTGTGGGCGGCGGCGCGCGAGCTGATACACCGGTGCTGCTGCGGCTGAAGCCGAAGTACGGGGGCAGGCCCGAAAGTTGAACCAGCCGTTCCGCCCGCTGGCCGCCCCTGTGCCTCCACCCCTTGACTGTTCTGCGTTCATCTACTTCGGCGAGCCTCGTCCCGCACCATCGGGATTCGGACGCAGGAGCTGAGATGGGCCACGGCCACGGTCATACACACGACCATCCGCACCACGACCACCACGGAGCGGAGACCGGGTCGCTGCCTCCGGCGCTCGACACCTCCGTGCCCGACAGCGAACTCACGCCCGAGCAGCACTCGCGCCGCTCGATGCTGCGTCGCGCGGGCCTGCTGGGGGCCGGGATAGCCGGTGCGAGCGTCCTGGGCGGAGCGACGGCCGCTGCGGCCGATGTCCAGGCGAGCGAGGGCCGTGGGAGCAGCAGGAGTGGCGGGTTCCTGTGGCTCGCCGGTGACCACCACATCCACACTCAGTACAGCAGCGACGGCAAGTACCGCGTCATCGACCAGGTGAAGCAGGGCGCGCGGCACGGCATGGACTGGCTGGTCATCACCGATCACGGCAGCGAGACCCACGCCAAGATCGGTGTGGAGAAGGTCAACCCGGACATTAAGCACGCCCGCGAGGAGTTCCCGGACGCCCTGGTCTTCCAGGGCCTGGAGTGGAACATCCCGGCCGCCGAGCACGGCACGGTCTTCGTCCACCCCGGACGCAACGAGGTCTCCGTGCTCAAGGAGTTCGAGACCTCCTTCGACGGCAGCCTGCGCAACGCCGGCGACAGCACCCCCGCCAACGAGGCGCTGGCGATCTCCGGTCTGCGGTTCCTCGCCGAGCAGGTGGAGCGCCGCAAGGTCAAGGACGCGCTGATGCTCGCCAACCACCCGGCTCGCCGGGGTGTTGACTCGCCGCACGAGATCCGCGGCTGGCGCGACGCGACGGGCAGCCACCGCCAGATCGCGGTGGGCATGGAGGGCGCGCCGGGTCACCAGGCCGCGGGCCTCCCCGCCCCGGGCAGCGGCCGGGCCCGCGGTTTCTACGACAACAATCCGAGCGCCAACTCGTTCTCCGGCTTCCCGCTGGAGAGCTACCGCACCTGGGGCGGCTTCGACTGGATGACCGCCACCGTCGGCGGACTGTGGGACAGCCTCCTCGCCGAGGGCAAGCCCTGGTGGATCACGGCCAACTCCGACTCGCACCAGGTCTACGCCGACACCTCCAAGCGCGGCGGCCCCGACAGCGACTTCACCGCCAACGGCCGGCACACCGACCCCGTCTACTCCGGCAGGACCGACCTGGCCCAGGGCGACTACTGGCCCGGCCAGTACAGCCGTACGCACGTGGGCGCCGACGGATTCTCGTACGCCGCCGTCATGGACGGTCTGCGGGCCGGCCGGGTGTGGGTCGACCACGGCGGCCTGATCAGTGGTCTAGACGCGCGGGTCAAGGGCGGCGGGCGCTGGGCGACCCTGGGCGGCGCGCTGCACGTCAGGCGCGGTACCGAGGTCGAGCTGAGCATCGAGGTCGCCCTCGCGAACGGTCCCAACTGGGCGCAGTTCGTACCGCAGTTGGCGCGGGTCGACGTCGTCCAGGGCAAGGTCACCGGCCAGGTCGCCGACAGGGACACCTTCACCGCCCCGACCGCGAAGGTCGTCCGGTCCTTCGAGGTGAACAAGTCGACGGGCGCGGTCCGCTTCACCTACCGCCTCGGCCGGGTCGACGACCCGCTGTACGTCCGGCTGCGCGGGACCGACGGCAAGCGCTCCGCCGTCGGCGCGGGCGGCGTCTCGGTCGACCCCGCAGGCCCGGCGCTCGACGTGGTCGGCGCCGCGGACCCGTGGAACGACCTGTGGTTCTACTCCAATCCCATCTGGGTCCTGCCCGCATGACCCCACGCCTGACGGTGATCGGCGTCGATACGGGCTGCACCGGCCTGCGCGACGCCGATCACCTGGCACGGGAACTCGCCCCGCCCGGGACGGTGTTCGCCTGTACACATCTGATCCGCGACGGCCGTCCGCACATCGCGCTCTCCTTTGCGGTGCCCGCCGGGGCTGCCGTCGGCCACGCCTGGCGGCACCTCGCCGAACAGGGGGCGGGCGCGGCGCTGGGGGACCGGCGCTCGGGTCCCGCGGAGCTCTCGGCGGGAGCCGTACAGGCCGCCGCAGAGCACACGGCCCGCTCGGCGGGCCGGGCGGTGGTCTTCCCCGGCTCGCCGGCGCTCACCGGCACGCTCGCCGTCGCCGCGCTGTCGGCGGCTTCCGCGATCGACGAGGTCACCGCGCTGGGAGCGGCCGGCCCCCTCGACGCCGGGCAACAGATCGTCACCCGCGACCATGTGCGGCCCGAGTGGCGTGCGGGACGGCTGGTGCTGACGGTGATGCCTGCGGCGGGTGGCACCCTGATCCCGTTCGAGGTCCCGAACCCAACCCCGTGCTGTGCGGATCACGGCCACGACGACTGACGACCGGACGACACGCCTGGGGCCTCTCGGACGACCGAGACCCCATGCCGCGGTCCGGCTGCCGGGGGCTGACGTTTCGCTGAGTGGCTCTGACATCTCCAACTCAGACGCGGAGCCGGCCGGGGGCGAGGAGAATCCGTGCCGGCGCGCGGGACTGCTCGGTGCGGCCCGGCTCGGCCCACGATCAGGGGGCGGTGCCCTGACTCGGCTCAGTGACGCCGAGGAAGATGCCGCCCGGCGTCTTGAGGTCGTCGTTGTAGAGGTGGAATGCCCGGAGCGACCTGGCGACCTCTCGCTGGGAGATGAAGGCGTCGCCGTCCAGGTCCAGCCGCTGGAAGATGATCTCGGCGTCAGCGCTGGAAATCTCGCAGACGGCCAGGTACCTGGCGAACTCGTCCCTGCTGATCCGCTTGTCGCCGTCGACGTCCAGGACATTGAAGATGGCCTGGGCCATGTCGTCCAGCAAGTGGGACGCATGTGTGCCGTAATCCGCAGAGCGGTGCGCCGCGACGAACTCGTCCTGGGACAGACGGTCCTGCCCGGGATTCGCCTGCGTCAGGAGTCCCAGCCATTGCGCCCAGTACGCCTTCTCCACCGACTTGATCCTGGCGTCGTTCTTCGCCAACGCATAGCCGGTCACGTACTTGTCCACGATCCGCTGGTAGTCACCCCACGTGACGAAGCCGTCTTCGTCGGTGTCCAGGACCGCGAAGAGCCGCCGGAGTCGACGGGTGATCGGATCGAACGTCGCCATGCGTTCCGTGTCCTTCCGATTGAGCTGATTGACGATGGTGCTTGCATACGGCTTCGTGTCGCCTCGCGGCCGGTGTCGTGGGTGCCCGAGCCGTGCTACGGCTCACCGACCACGGCGGCGTTGAAACGTGCGAAGCAGCAGGGTTGAGAGGCAGCCGACGATGCTGGGCAGCGGGACGGCGATGACGCTGGTCCATGCCTGCTGCATGCTGTCTGCGTTTCTCGAGAACGAATTTCAACATGTCAGACGTCCATAGGCCCCCGGAGGTTCACCGCCCGCCGAACGATCATGCCGTAGACCTGGGTAACCGGGGTCTTCCATCGAGTTCATCCCGCATCAGGCGCCGGCACGGACATCGGTCGACCGATTCAGACGTCTAAGGATAGAAGCTATCCGTATTTTGCCTCAGTGTTGCTACGCGGCGCCCGCCGCAGTCAGCAGCGCGACCGGCAGGAGCAGAAGCCACTGCGGAAGCCGGAGCAGTGGCTTCGGCCAGTCGACCGACAGTGAGACGGACAGGAAGGCTGCTGCGTAGGCGAAGAAGTGCGCGGCCACGAACCACGCGACCAGGCCGGTCCCTGGCGTACCGTCCGCCAGCGCGAGGTAGACCAAGGCGGCTGCGGAGAGCACCAGGTCCACGGTGACCATGTGCCACACGGCATGCAAAACGCCCTTGGGTTCGTCCGCGATCCCGCAGGCCAGCAGTGGGCGCACTACGTCCCGGTGCCCGGCGACGATGTGAACCGCGCTCACGCCGAATGCGGTGATGCCCGCTGCGAGGAGCCAACCGTTCATTGGATTTCGATTCCTTTGGCTACGACGGCAGCGAGCCGGCCGGCCAGCTGCGGGGTGGGGTGCTCTCCGACCAGTCCGATGTGGAAGAAGACGGCTCCTGCCAGCGTGTCCAGGATCAGGTCCACGGGTGTACCGGCCGCGATCTCCCCGCGGAGCACGGCGCGTTCGAAGACGATCAGCAGCCGTTCCTTCGACGGGGCCAGGAAATCGCTGCGGATGCGCGCCTTCAGGGCCGGGTCGGCGGCGAAGTCGGCGAGCAGCCCAGGGAGCGCCGCTGCGGCGGAAGGCGAGTGGAACTCCTCGACCAGGCCCTGCACCAGTAGGGCCAGGTCCCCGGTCAGCGTTCCGGTGTCCGGTACAGGAGCGTGGTCGGCGGTCGTGAACACGGCTTCGAAGACCAGCTCCGGCTTGCCCGGCCAGCGCCGGTAGATCGTGTCCTTGCCGACACCGGCCCGCGCCGCCACAGCCCCGATCGACGTCGCGGCGTAGCCGACCTCGGCGATCAGCTCTGCGGTCGCGCTGACGATCGCCTCGTGCGAGCGGGGGTCCCTGGGACGGCCCCTGGAGGGCAGAGAGGAACTCATGGAATTTATCTTACGGGTCGACCCGTTTGATAAACACACCGGGTGGCGCCTCGCCGAGGAGGCGACCGTGCTCACGGCACCAGGGCGGCGCGGTCCCGGGCCGCCCGCACTGCGGCGGAGAGGCCGGCGATGTCGTACGCGCCGTAGTGGCGGCGTCCGTTGACGAAGAAGGTCGGGGTCCCCGATACGCCGCTGAGGTCTGCGGATTCGACGTCCTCGGCAACCTGGGCGGCGCCGGAGTGCGCTCGCAGTTCCTGGTCGAAGCGGTCGGTGTCCAGGCCGATGTCCTCCGCGTAGCGGAGCAGGTCGGCGGCCTGCAAGGCCCCCTGGTGCTCGAGCAGGAGGTCGTGCATCTGCCAATAGCGGCCCTGTTCGCCCGCGGACTCTGCCGCTTCTGCAGCGAGTTGGGCGTGCGGGTGGACGTCATGGAGGGGAAGGTGCCGCCAGATGTACCGGACGTCTCCGTAGTCGGCGAGCAGCTCGCGGACAACGGGCTCCGCCTGTCCGCAGTATGGGCATTCGAAATCGCCGTACTCGACGACTGTCACCGGGGCGTCCACGGGACCGCGTACGTGGTCGCGGTCGAGGTCGACGGGTGCCGCCAGGTCGACGATGCTCTCGGCCTTGCCGAGCAGGGCGCGGATCCGAAGGTGCTGGGGAAGAATCCCGATCACCCAGGTGACGGCCCAGGTCACGGCGAAGGAGCCGACCACCGCACTCAGAATGCCGATTTTCGCGTCGGCGAGCTGGTCGCCGTCGAACGCGAGGGTCGCGATCAGCAGGGAAACGGTGAAACCAACGCCGGCGATGGTGCCTCCGGCCGCGATGGCACCCCAGCCGACCGGCGGGCGGAGCCGTCCGCGGCTGAGCCAAGTGGTGAGCAACGAGGCGCCGAGAATGCCGACGGGCTTGCCCAGCAGGTAGCCGAAGAGGATGCCCAGTGTGATCGGCGAGGTGAAGGCCCGTGCCAGCTGGCTGCCGCTGATCGTGATGCCTGCGTTGGCCAGCGCGAACAGGGGCACGATCACATAGCTCGTCACGGGGTGATACATCCGCTGCAGTCTCTCGTTGGGGGAGAGCGCCGAGGCGAGTCCGAGCCGCGCGGAACGCTCGAGCTCTGGAGTCGGCTGCTCACGGAAGAGCTGGAACAGGCCGCTCGCACGCTCCAGATCGCTGCGTGTCGCGGGGTATGCGTAGGTCAGCAGCCCCATGGCCAGACCAATGACGATTGGATCGACACCGGATTCCAGCAGCGCCACCCACGCCGCTACCGCGAGCACCGCGTACACCGCGCCGCGGCGCACACCAGCGGCTCGCACGAGCAAGATCACAACAAAGATCCCGACGGCCGTCACCAGCGCCGTCACAGAGATGTCGCTGCTGTAGGCGACGGCGATGACTCCCAACGCCACGAAGTCGTCGACGACGGTGACTGTGAGGATGAAGGTACGCAGACCCCCGGGTAGGCGGTCCCCGAGCAGGGCGAGCATTCCCAGGGCGAACGCCGTGTCGGTGGACATCGCGACGCCCCAACCGTGTACCGAGCTCTGTCCGGCGTTGACGGCGAGATAGATCGCCACAGGGATGAGCATTCCGCTGATGCCGGCGAGCAGCGGAAGCGCCACCCGTTTCCGTTCGCGCAGTTCGCCCATGTCGAACTCGCGGCGCGCCTCAAGCCCGATCACCAAGAAGAACAGAGTCATGAGCCCGCTGTTCACCCAGTCGCGCAGTTCGAGTGACACGCCATGCGAGCCCAGACGGACCGACAGATGCGTCTGCCAGAACGACTCGTACGACCAAGGTCCGGCATTGGCCCAGATGACTGCCGCCAGCGCCGCGGCCAGCAGTACGGCGGCGCTGCCGGTCTCGGTGCGCAGAAAGTCACGCAGCGGGGTTCGCATGTCGTCGCCGCATGCGGTCTGCCCGGAAAGATCTGGAGTCTCCGGCTGCCGAGTCACCCCTCCATACTCTCGCCGCCGTCAGCAACGGGCCGGTGACACCGCCGCCCGAACCAGCGACCGTTCACTCGCGCGAAGCTGCCGTCCAAGTCCCCGGCGGCGGCGGACCGGTCGGCGAAGGCGGTGAAGGTGGCGGAGGCGGTGACGGTGGCGGAGGCGTACCGGGCACCCCTGTTGGACGCGGCCGGGCCCGGGGTCTGTGACGTGAACCGGAGAGGTGGGACGATAGCCGCACAGGCCATGTCGGCGGTCGGTACACGTTCCTGTGGGGGCACTCATGAATATCTGGCTCCCAATCCGGCTGTTCGCCGCAACGGCCGCGACCGGCCTGATGCTCACCGCCTGCGGGGGTTCTGGCGGGTCCCCGGCCGCGACAAGATCGCCGTCCGCCGCACCGGGAACGTCCTCGCCGTCTCAGTCGCCAGCGACGCCCGTCCCCTCGGCCACCGCGGGGACGACACCGCCGGGCACGCAAGCGCCTACGACGCCCGCACCCGGCGGCAGCGCGCCGGCGCTCGGCTCGGGGCGTCTCCAGCCGTTGTGGCCGTTCGCCACGCTCGCCGAAGCCCAGGCGTGGCAGCGTGACTATCGCTCCGGCGGGCACCAGCCCTGGCATCTCGACCCGGGCCGGACCGCACTGTCCTTCACCCAGGGCTACCTCGGCTTCCGGGACATCGGCCGGATCTCCTCGCGCACCGTCAGTGGTCCGCACGCGCGCATCGGCGTCGCACTGAGCGGGCCCGAGGGCGGCACCGCGGCGATTGTCCACCTCGTGCGGTACGGCACCGGCCCCGACGCCCCGTGGGAGGTCGTGGGCACCGACGACACGACGTTCTCCCTGACCATGCCCGGATACGGGTCGCTCGTGCGTTCCCCGATGGTGACCGGCGGGCGGATCACCGGCGTGGACGAGGGCATCCGCGTGCAGGTGCGCCAGCCGTCGTCCGGTGCGCTGTTGGGCAGCTCGTGCTGCACCTCGGCGGGCGGCAACAACCAGCCCTGGCAACAGTCGGTGTCCTTCTCCGGAGCCCGCGACCGAGTACTCACAGTCGTCGCATCCACCGGCGGGCACATCGCCGAGGTCGAACGCTTCACCGTCACGGCGGTGCGAACCCGCTGACCGGCTCACCTGATCTTGCTGCCGGTCAGTGGTGGCAGGACGTCCCGGTCGACAGTGTTTGCCGGGGCCGGAGGTGCGGGCGCCGTACCCGGTCCCGGCCGTAATAGGTCTGCTTCCACCTCATCGAGTAGTACAGGTAGTTCGGCTCGGAGGTGTCGGTGCCGGACTGGGCATGAAAGGCGCGGCAGTACGTGTTCCCTTCACCGGGGGCGTCGCCGTCCGGGTAGAGCAGGATGCCCGTGACCCCGTGCATCCCTGCCCCTTCTCCGGTGGTGTAGACGATGTTGGCGCCTTCCCGGTAGTCGGTGATGCGTGCCCAGAACGGTGCGTGCAGGCCGAGCGCCCTGGGAAGTTCCAGCTGGCTTTCGATGAACTCGCAGCCTCCGATCATCCCGTCGGCGAAGGACGCCTCGGCTGCCATGTACGGCATGGCGAACATCTCGCCTTGGCTCTTGGCGAGGAGGAAGTCCGCGGCTTCCAGCAGAGTCAGCCTTTCGGGGGGTCGCGTCTGGAGAGACTGCGGCGTCTGCAACTCCTTGGGGGCGTACAAGTCGCAGTCAGTCATGGAGAAACACCTCCGAATTCTGGTGAATCTTCTGCGTCCCGCTCCGGGCGCCCTCTGCAACGATCGACCGCTCAGGGCACACCGAGACCGCCAGGCCGCGGCGAGGCCGATCAGCCGTCTTGGTGACGGTGTACGGGAGGGGGAGCGGCCTGCCGCGGTTGCCGACTCGGACGACACGGCCGCTGATACGTCGTGCCTCATACGCTCAAGGCTTGGGGAAGCTGCCAGCTACAACCATCCGGCAGATGTCCGGAACCACCCCGCCGACTGGCTGGCGCTCCCCCGCCGCCTGGCCGGATTCGGTGTCGGGCACCCGCGGGGCGTCTCTCGGCGTGGTACGAATCGGACAGTGGTCCGATTGCGAGTGGAGCCCGCGTGATCCGCGTATTGGTGGTCGACGACGAGGCCCTGATCCGTAAGGGCTTTCAGCGCATCCTCGACACGGCGGACGACATCCAGGTCGTGGCGACGGTTCCCGGCGGCCAGGCGGTCCGGACGGCGCAAGAGACACGTCCCGACCTCGTGCTGCTGGACATCCGGATGCCGGACGTGGACGGACTCACCGTCCTGGCCGGCCTCCGACGGCTGCCGGACCCTCCTGTGGTGGCCATGCTCACGACGTTCGACATGGACGAGTACGTGGCAACGGCACTTCGCTCGGGCGCCGCCGGGTTCCTGCTCAAGGACACCGACCCCGAGGAACTTCCCTTCCTGGTGCGGACCCTGGCCGACGGCGGCACCGTACTGTCGTCCAAGGTCACCCGGACGGTCGTGGACGGCTACCTGGACGCCGGCCCCCAGGTACCCGCCGCCCGCAGCCTCCACCGGCTGACCGACCGCGAACGCGCCGTACTCCTCCTCATCGCCGAGGGACTGTCCAACGCCGACATCGCCACCCGGATGCACCTGAGCACCGGCACGGTCAAGGACCATGTGAGCGCCATCCTCACCAAGCTGGAAGTGGGCAGCCGCGTCCAGGCCGCCCTGCTCGCCGAACGGGCCGGCCTTCTCAAGCCGCCGAGGAACCAGGAGGGGGAATGACCCCCCACCGCCTGCCCGCCCCGCTGCTGGACGCCGGCCTCGTCGCGGTCTCGCTGCTCGACGTCTGGGTCCATTTCGACAGCGAGGAGCCGCTGCGCATGGCGTGTGCGGTGGCCGCTGCCTTCGCTCTTCTGCTGCGCCGTCGCCTGCCGCTGCTGACCTTCCTGCTCACCCTGCCCGCCGTCCTGTTCTCCGACGCGATCCTTGCCGCGCTGGCCGCGCTGTACACACTCGCCTCACTCACCCGCCGCCGCACCCTGCTGGGCGTCTGCGTCGCGGCGTACACGTTCAGCAGCATGTCCTCGTGGCCGTCACCGACGTTCGACCTGTCGAACACCCAGACACTGATCACTCTGGGCTACACCGCGGCTACGGGGGCCGCTCCGGTTTTCCTCGGCCAGCTCGTCCAGGCCCGGCGTGATCTGTCGCTGCGGCTCGCCGAGATCTCGGCGGCGCGTGACCACGAGCGGTTGCTGACCGACCAGACAGTGCTGGCCAGGGAACGCGCGCAGCTCGCCCGCGAGATGCATGACGTGGTCTCTCACCAGGTCAGCCTGATTGCGGTGCGGGCCGGAGCGCTCCAGGTCGGCACCCGGGACGCCGAGGTCAAGGAAGCCGCCGCCGCGATCCGGCGGCTGAGCGTGCAGACCCTGGACGAACTGCGGCACATGGTCAGCGTCCTGCGCGCCTCCGGGGGCCGCCCCACGGAGCTGACCCCGCAGCCGTCCCTGGCCGACCTGCAGCGGCTGGTCGCCAGTAGCGGCATCGAGGCCGAGTTGCAGACGGACCTGCCCGACGACCTTCCGCCGACCGTCCAGCGCGCCATCTACCGCACCGTCCAGGAGGCGCTGACCAACGTGCGCAAGCACGCTCCTGGCGCCAACGCGAGGGTTCGTATCCGCCACGAGGGCGGCGCTGTCCGTGTCACAGTCACCAATACCGCACCGACCCGGCCCGCTCTCCCTCTGCCCAGTGCGCACTACGGCCTGGTCGGCCTGCGTCAGCGCGCCGCGCTCCTCGGCGGCACTGTCAGCTCCGGCCCGACGGCCGACGGCGGCTACGAGCTTCGACTGGAGCTTCCGGCCATGGGCACGTCGTGACCAGGTGGCACGATCGTGAGTGTTGACGGAATGCTCGCGCCCGGAGACCGGCAGGAGTCGCGGCCCTTACGGGCGAGCGGTTACGGTCCCGTCGGCGGCCTGCGCGCAGCGTACGTTCCCGCGCCCGCCGCCAGCAGGATCACGCAGCCCGAGAAAATCAGACCGGCCTGGCGCAGCCCGAGCCATGTGGCCATGGCGCCGACACCGACCACCGGCACCGAGATCCCGGCGTAGGCGACGACGAAGAACGCCGAAATGGTGCCGCCACGACGCCGTGCCGGGGCCGCGCCGCTGACCAGGGTGAGCGCCGCGCGAAAGGCCAGTCCCTGGCCGACGCCGCCGCACAGGGCGCCCAGGACGAGCAGAAGCATGGATTCGGCGATCAGAGATGACGCCACCAACAGCAGGCCGACGACGAGGATGCCGCACCCCACGGGGAGCGCGGGGCGCGCGCCGATCCGTTGTGTCAAGGACTGCCCGACGGTCGAAGCGAGGAAGACGGAGAACACCACCGCGCCGGAAAAAGCCAGGTTGTGCACACCCAGCGTCTGCGAAGCAAAGCTCGGCGCAACCGCCGTGAACAGCCCGAGAAGCGCGAAGCCGACGAACGCGGCCAGCGAGGCGGGCGTGAACACACCCTTCACCTCCGGAGGCACCGTGACGCCCTGCGGCGTCAGAGGTGGCCATCGTTTCGGCTCCGCCACGGTCTCCGGCAGGAACCAGGTGATCGCACCGGCCACAGCCACCAGCCCCAGGTGGACCCAGAACGGCAGCATCAGTGGCCACGGCGCATACTGCGCGAGGAACCCGGAGAGCAGTGGCCCGCAGCCCAGACCACCCATGTTCGCCGCGGTGGCGGCGAACCCGGCCCGCGCCTTCTGCCCAGGACCGGCCAGCTCGATGACAGCCGCTGTGGCAGCGCCGCTCAGCAGACCGGCCGCGAAGCCGGACAGCAGCCGCCCCGCGAAGAGCAGAGGCAGACCGCTCTCCAGGAGGAAGCATCCCGCACTCGCGGCCGACAGAACCATGGCGCACAGGAGCACAGGTCTGCGGCCGACCTCGTCGGAGTAGTTTCCCGCCACCAGCAGTACGGTGATGACCGCGACGGCATATACGGCGAAGACAACGGTCACCATCAGCTCGGAGAACCCGATCTGTTCCTGATAGAGCCCGTACAACGGTGTGGGCAGCGTGGTCCCGGCCATCCCGATGGCGAACACCACTGCCGCAGCAAGATAGCCCGGTCGCCAACCGACGCCTGTGCTCACTGCGCCCTTGCGAACGGTCACGCACCTCACCCTACGAGCGCACCCTCACCGCGGCAGCGCCCCGCGCTGCCTGTCGAAGCCGTGGGTGACCCAGGGCATCATCAGTCCCAGAGTTTGTACGTCATTTCCCGCTGCGTGTGCGCCGGCCTGCTGTCGGTGTAGACGAGTTGCATCCGGGTGAAATGCTTCAGCTCAGGATGCTTCTTCCAGGTCTCCGGGCGATCGAGTCTCACAGTGACGGGGTAGGAGTGGAACTTGCCTGCGGCGCAGTAGGGCTGACAGTCATTCACTACGTCGAGTCCCCTGCCCATGGCGGACGTCGGTCCCCAATTGGACCACCGGAGTTTGGTGAGGCGGTTATTGCCGTCCCCGCAGGCGAGCAAGAAGTCGGCAGGGCGTACTTGTGACTTCGAGAAACAGTCGACGGCCACAACGTCAGCGGGTGAGGGTGCCCCTGTGGAGGCGGATGCCGGTACTCCCGCTGCTGCGAGCGCTGCGGCAGCACACAGCATGACCGCTGTTTTGAGCTTGTGTCTCTGCATGCCGGCTCCCCAGCTGCCTCATTTCGAGCCCACGTGGCTCAGTCGTCGGTAGTTCCTCAATCGACGCTACGACCGTGCCCAGGGATGCACCACCGGTACGGGCGACAGCCGTGCAGAGCAGGAAATTCCGGCCGGCTCGGTCGGTCGCCTCTCAGCCGCGCTGGGCCGCCGCCAGGGCCGCACGCAGCGTCGCGGCGTCCGCGCTCGCGCCAGGGTCGTCCCCGGAGATGCCGAGACCCTGCGGGTTCTTCGCGTACGGAACGACATAGGCGGGCGTGTCGCGCTGGAAACGCCAGCTGTCGGCGAGAGGCCCCGCGTCCACGGCGTCGTATCCGAGGAGATCGAGCAGCCGGGTGGCGGCGGCCTTGGCCTCGGGGTCATCGCCGGCGATCGGCAGAGCCGAGCGGTCGGCAGCGCCCGAGGGCCTGGCCAGCGCGGCAAGGTGCGCGAAGAAGATGCTGTTGAACGCCTTGACGACCTTGGCGTCCGGCAGATGCCGCTGGAGGAGTGCGCTGGTGGTGGTCGTTTCCGCGTCCAGTTCGGCGATCCGTCCGTCGCGCTCGGGGTAGTAGTTGTTCGTGTCGAGAACGACCTTTCCCGCCAACGGCGCCACCGGCACCTGGCGGTAGTTCTTCAGCGGGACGGTGACCACGACCCAGTCGCCGTCGGCCGCCGCCTCCGCGGGTGTCGCGGCCCGCGCGCGCGGGCCCAGCTCCGTCACCAGGTCGGCGAGGGTCTCAGGCTCGCGTGAGTTGCTGAGCACCACATCGAGCCCGGCGGCGACGCCGAGCCTCGCGAGGGTGCTGCCGATGTGTCCACTGCCGATCAGTCCAAGAGTGCTCATGCCGATGACAGCCGGACACACGGCAGCGGTATTCCCCGTCCCTACACCCTGGGGGGTATTCGGCCGCCTTCGGCGCAGTCGCCTGATGATCGGATCGCCTGGAGATCAAGAAGGTCGCGGTCGGAGTCGAGACGGTCCAAGAGGTGCCGGATCGGCGGGTCGGACCTCGTCGCGGACGAGGTTGACGACCTGGTCGGCGATCGTGTCGAGGATGTCCGCCGCGACGGCGTCATCCCCGAGAACGAGGAAGTTCAGGGTCAGTCCGTCGGTCATGACGGCCAGATAGCGGGCCAGCACCGGGACGGGGACGCGGAGTTCGAACCTCATGCTGTGACGAAGCTGTTCGATGAGTTCGGTGAAGGCGTCGGAGTACAGCTCGTACTGCCGTCGTGCCAGATGCTCGAATCCCGGCTGGCGCAGGGCGTACTGCGTGAGTTCGTAAGTGAGCATGTGTTCCCCGGGGTTGGCGGACACATGGTCCCAGTAGGCCTGGAAGCCGGCCCGGATGGTCTCCCGAAGGGTGGCCTTCGGCCGGATCGCCTCCTTCACCACCGTGACGTAGTGATCGGTGATCGCCGCGATGACGGACTCGAGCAGGGACTGCTTGGAGTCGAAGCAGTAGTGGAAGACGCTCAGTGAGACGCCCGCCTCGGCGGCGATGGACCGGGTCGTCGTCCTGGAGACACCGTCGCGGGTCATCGCGCGGATCGCTGCTTCGATCAGCTGTCGGCGCCGCTCGGCCGACGGCATCCGTGCCATGGCGTTCCCTTCGGTCTTGTACAGCGCCGGGGCACGTGGCCGGGGCCGGCCGGATCAGGAGAGCTGATCCGGCCGGCCCCGGCCGTTGGGCGCTCCATCGATGGCGTCAACTGCTGTAGACGCCGACTTCGCGGAGGGAATAGCCCCAACTTGTGCCGCGCTCCAGCCCGTGGACGCGTACGTAGCGGGCTGACGTTCCGGTGAACTGCGCCGTGTCCAGGCCGCCGTCACCGGCGGTCGTGGACCATACCGACTGCCAGTTCGTGCCGTCGGTGGAGACCTCGATGCGGTATGCCTTCCCATGGGCGCGCTCCCAGTCAAGGGTGACGCGCTTGACCGGGGTGGGGTTCCCGAGGTCGATCCGGAGCCACTGGTCGTCGCTCCAGTCGCTCGCCCAGCGGGTGTCCGCGTTGCCGTCCACGGCCCTGCCGGGTGCGTAACTCGTGAACAGGCTCCACTCCGACGAACTGGCCGAGGCGGACGAGCCTGCGGCAAGGTTCACTCCGGCCTTGTGGTCCTCGGACGCCTTCCAGGTGTCGAGGTAGGACTCGGCGCCCCGGAACAGGTCGTCCACCACACCCTTGCCGCCGACGATCCGGATGTCCTCCAGCCAGTCCGGGACCAGACCGTAGTGTGCGGCGCCGTCGGTGTTGATGTCCCAGGTGCGTTCGCCGGTGGTCTGCTTGTCGATGACGGCGCTTCCGTCGGCGCTGCGGAAGGGGTACCGAACCGGGTTCGGGGTGTCCGCGCCGCGGGGGCCCGGCCAGCCGCCGACGCCGTTCATGTCGGTGCCGTAGCCATAGCCGACGTTGTACTTGTCGCGCAGCGCGTCCGTGCGCTTCGCCTCCTCGCTGAACCCCTCTGCGCCGTGCATGTACTGGGCGATGAAGCCGCCGAGACGGTAGACCCGCTCGGTCCAGTTGAGGTCCATCCAGCTGTGCGAGGAGATCACACCGGGGTACGACTCGGCCTCGAAGATGTCGAAGGCCCGGCCCGCGGCCTTGACGCTCATATGGTCGATCTCCAGCATCATCTTGCGTTTCATCATGCCGCGCACGGCGTACTCGCCGAGGTCGGTGAGACCGCGGGTGTTGCACTGCGCGTCAGCGTCGTACGCCGGGACGTGCACGCCGGCGGGCAGCTCCTTCTCCGCGTTGGGCGCCGACGCGAGTCCGATGGGGTTGTCGTGCTGCGGTCCTGTGCACTTCTCCGTCTTCCAGAAAGTGCCGGTCGACAGGAACTGGCCGACGTTGATCGCCGTGCCGAGGGCGCCCGAGTCGAACCGGACGCCGCACAGGGCGTTGTCGAACTTGTGGCACAGGAACATGCTGCGTACGCCCAGCTTGTGCAGCTCGTCCAGACCGCGGTCGATGTCGTCCTTGCCGCACTGCGCGACGTCCAGGATCTGCTTGCAGCCGAACGGCTCGGAGGTCTCGACCCCCAGAACGACGGCCAGCTTGCCCTGCTTGACGACCTCGCGGGCCTGTGCGCTGTCGGTGACGATCCTGAACCAGCCCTTGCCCGGGCCGCCGTACATCTTGTCGATGAAGGCCTGCATGTCGTACGTCTTCTGCGCCTGCAGGCGGATGGAGGTCATCTCGTCGCAGCTGCGGTCCTTGAAGAAGTAGACCGAGCAGATCACGCCGTTGGTGACCAGGTCGTTGACGAGCACTCGCTGACCGCCGCGCCAGGCCCGTTCGACCCAGGCGTAGTAGTTCTGCTGATGGGTCAGCGAGTCATGGGCGGGCCAGTCCTTGAAGGTCGGCCATCCATTGGGGTCGTGCTTGCCGTCGCCGCCCTTGGTGATGAAGTCGAAGATCGCGAGTGAGCCGTCGGGGTAGTGCTCGGGGCAGTCCTTGAGCGCGTCGGCGATGCCCAGTTCGGAGAACGTCTTGCCACAGATGAGCCGGCCGCCGAAGGCCTCGTTGGACATCAGGTGGTTGTGGGCGTCGACGAAGCCCCGAACCTGCCCCTGGGCGTCGGTTCCCTTGAAGGGCTCGCCCGTGACATTGATCTGCGAGTCGGGCGCGGGTCGCGCGGCCGGGGTCCACCAGTCGGACTCGGCCGAAGAACTGGGCGCTGGGCCGAGGACCATGGCCACCACGGTGAGGAGCAACGACAGAACCGCGATGGGCTTGCGTTTACGGTGCGAGTGTCGAGTCATGGGCATCACTCATGCCTTCGGTGAGCGGATGGTGGGGGGTGCGGAGCCGATGCCGTCCGGGGTCACGTCCGCCCGGCCCGGCGGATTGTCATGACCCGTGCAAGCAATGCGACGAGAATCGCGACTATCACACTCGGAGTCAATAGTCCGGGACAGGTGACCTGATGGCTCGACAGATCCGCCGAACTCGTAGGGTGGGCCGCCCCGTCATCGCCGTCACGGACGGCCACGCACGGATGCTCGTACGCCGTGAATCGCTGGACGACATGAGCCGCCGGGACATCGGCCCGTAGGACGGCATCCGTGCGGGCGAAGGCCGGAGGGCCGGCGGGAGGCATGCCGATGGCCGGCGCCCGCTTCGGGCGCCGGCCATCGTGTGGGGCGGGTCAGTCGCTGGGGTCGTGGGCGCCGACGAGCTCGTCGAGGACGTCTTCCATGGTGACGAAGCCGAGAACGGTGCCCTTGTTTCCGGTGACGGCGGCCAGGTGCGTTCCGGCCGCGCGCATCGCGGTCATGGTGTCGTCCAGCGGAGTGTCCAGGGCGACCTTCGTGATCGGGTGCAGCGTGCTGCGGGGGAACGGCTGGGTACGGTCGGCGGCGCCGAGGGCGTCCTTGATGTGGAGGTATCCCAGGATCGCCTCGCCGGGTCCGGTGACCAGGAGGCGGGAGAAGCCGTTGGCGGCGGCAGCCCGTTCCAGGCCCTGCGGGGTGATGTCGTGGCCGACGGTGATCATCTTGTTCAGCGGCACCATCACTTCGCCCACCGGGCGGGTGCCCAGTTCGAGTGCGTCCTGGAGCCGCTCGCCGTCTTCGGGGTCGAGCAGGCCGGCGGCGCTGGAGTCCTTGACCAGCCGGGCGAGTTCGTCGTCGGTGAAGACGGAGGAGACCTCGCCCTTCGGTTCGACCTTCATCAGCCGCAGCAGGGCGTTGGCGATGGCGTTGATCCCGAAGACGACCGGCCGCAGGGCCCGGGTGAGGGCGACGAGCGGGGGGCCGAGCAGCAGAGCCGTCGGCGCGGGCGCGGCGAGCGCGATGTTCTTGGGGACCATCTCGCCGACCAGCATGTGCAGATACGTCGCCAGGGTCAGCGCGATGACGAACGCGATCGGGTGGATCAGCGCGTCGGGGACTTGGATGGCGTGGAACGGCGGTTCCAGCAGGTGCGCTATGGCCGGTTCCGCGACCGCGCCCAGCACCAGCGAGGAGACGGTGATGCCGAGTTGGGCGGTGGCCATCATCGCCGAGAGGTGTTCCAGGCCCCACAGGGTGGTCTTCGCCCGTCGGTTGCCCTTGAGCGCGGCCGGTTCGATCTGACTGCGCCGCACTGAGATCAGCGCGAACTCACCGCCGACGAAGAACGCGTTGGTGACAAGGGTGAGTGCGCCGATCAGCAGCTGGATCGTGGTCATCGGGCCCTCTGCTCGGGGGTGAAGCCGGTGGGCGCGGTCATGGCGACCCGGTCGGCGCGGTGGTGCTCGACATCGAGGACGGACAGTTCCCAGCCGCCGACGGCGACGGTGTCACCCTCGACGGGGATGCGTGCGAGCTGGGTGGCGATCAGGCCGGCCAGGGTCTCGTACGGGCCTTCGGGTGCGGCCAGGCCGATCTCTGCGAGCTGGTCGACGCGGATGCTGCCGTCGGCTTCCCACACTGGGCGGCCGTCCTGGTCCGGCGCCCGGAGAAGGTCGGGGACCTCGAGAGGGTCGTGCTCGTCGCGGACTTCGCCGACGACCTCCTCGACGATGTCCTCGACCGTGGCGACGCCCGCGGTGCCGCCGTACTCGTCGATGACCACAGCCATGGTGCGGGCCTTGCGCAGCCGCCCGAGCAGCGTGTCCACCGGCAGCGAGTGAGGCACCAGCAGCGGGTCGGTGGCCAGGTCGGTGACCGGAGTCATGGCCCGCTTGTCCTCCTCCAGCGCCAGTACGTCGCGGATGTGAAGGGTGCCGATCACCTCGTCCAGGCTGTCGCGGTAGACGGGGAAGCGGGACAGTCCGGTGGCCAGGGTCAGGTTCGCGGCGTCGGCGGCGGTGGCGTGGGCCTCCAGGGCCTGAACATCCACGCGCGGGGTCATGACGTTCTCCGCGGTCAGTTCGGCCAGGTGCAGGGTGCGGACGAACAGCTCGGCCGAGTCCGCTTCTATCGCGCCCTGGCGGGCCGAGTGCTGGACGAGCGCCACCAGTTCCTCCGGTGTACGGGCGGAGGCCAGCTCTTCCTGCGGTTCCAGGCCGAAGCGGCGTACCAGACGGTTCGCGGTGTTGTTCAAGTGCCGGATCAGCGGCGCGAAGGCGGCCGTGAAGCCGCGCTGCGGACCGGCCACCACCTTGGCCACCGCCAGCGGGCTGGAGATCGCCCAGTTCTTCGGTACGAGCTCGCCGACGACCATCAGCACCACGGTAGAGAGCGCGACGCCCAGCAGGGTGGCGGTGGTCGAGACTGCGCCGGCGGGCACTGAGACGGCTTCGAGCGGGCCGCGCAGCAGGGCGGAGACGGACGGCTCGGCGAGCATGCCGATCACCAGCGATGTCACCGTGATGCCCAGCTGGGCACCGGACAGCTGGAAGGTCAGGCGCTTGGCGGCCTTCAGGGCGCCCTCGGCGCCACGCTCGCCGGCCGCGGCGGCACGCTCGAGTTCACTGCGCTCGACGGTGGTGAGCGAGAACTCGGCGGCGACGAACACCGCGCACGCCAGTGTGAGGGCCAGCGCGAGGAGCAGCAGCAGGACTTCGGTCACCGTGCCACCCCCGCTCCCCGGCTCAGATTCTGCGGGCAAGGCGTGGCACGGCTCGGACTGGGAGGATCACCCATTGCGGGTCTGCTGCTCCTTCTTGGCTCGGTGGATCGGGCGGACCCACAGGTGGTTGTGCTGGCGGTGGGGGTAGTGTCCCCGAAGCCATGGTAAAGGGTCGGCAAAGTCCCCTCGTCCGGTTGTTCCGGCTCCCGGGCCGGACGATTTCGGGCCTTCCCCTCCATGCCGCCGGGATGCAGTCCTGCGGGGCGTCATGCCGGCTAGAGCGGGGTCGCGGCTTTCAGGATGAAGAACAGCGTGACGGCCGAGTTCGCCGAGGACAGAGCCGAGACCGTGGCGCCCGCCGCCGCACCCCAGGCGGCCAGGCCCACCATGGTGAAGACCGGCGGCCAGATGCGTGCGGCCGGCGCCGGTCCGAGCAGGGCGGCCACCCGGCGCGGCACGGGCCCGGCGGCCGCGAAGCCCGCGAGCGTCGCGATGGGCGCGCCACGTGAGACCAGAGCCGCCTTCCCGATCGCCCGCGCCACGGTGCGGCGGTTGCCCACGTGGGCGGCCGCGTCCTCGTCGGCCCACCGCTCGGCGTTGTACATCACGGCCGTACGCAGCGGCCGCAGGAATGGGTTGGCCCGCGCTGCGAGCTGCACCGCCAGCAGGAAGCGGTGATGACGGGCGGTCAGATGGACGCGCTCATGAGCGAACAGAGCCCTGCGCTCGGCGGATGTCAGTCCGGCGAGCATGCCGGTGGTGACCACGATCCGGTCCCGCCTGCCCGGTAGCGCATAGGCGTACGGCGTCACGTCGGGCAGCACCGCCACCGGAGTTGCGGGCAGCCGCGCCAGCGCGCGCCCGGCGCGGCGGCGTACCCGGTGGTGCCCCCACGCCGCCCGCGCGCACGCGGTGATCACGGCGATAAGGGCGGGGATGGCGACCTTGCCCGCGACCTCGTCGTACGGCACCGCCTCGCGCACCTCGGGGTCCGACCAGCCGTCCGGAAGCGGATTGCCCGGCAGCTGCGCGGTGCCGACCACCATCAGCAGCGCCAGGCACAGCGTGCTGCACACCGCGAGCACCCCGGCGACCGCGGACAGCAGCCAGGTGGCGGCGCGCGGATGCAGGTGCTGTTCGGCCAGGCGCGCGATCGGCCACGCCGTTAACGGCAGAACCAGCGGCAGGAGGACGAATACCCCCATGCCCTCAGTCTTCCTCTTCGCCGGGCAGTTGGGCCAGTAGGTCCCGCAGTAGCCGCTCATCTCCTGGCGACAGCACGGTGACGAAGCTCGCCAGTACCGCCTGCCGGTCCGTCTCGGCGTCCAGGACCCTGCGCATGCGCAGGGCGGCGAGCCCCGCCTCGTCGGCGACCGGGGTCCACTCGAAGGAACGGCCCACTCGCTCCCGGGCAACCGCGCCCTTGATGTGCAGGCGGGTCAGGATCGTCATCACGGTGGTGTAGGCGAGATCGCCGCCGAGCCGCTCCTGCACCCAGGCCGCGTTCACAGGCCTTGGCGCCTGACGCAGCGCGGCAAGCACCTGCGCCTCCAGCTCGCCCTGGCCGCGCCGGCGGGGATGCCGGCCGGCGCCGCCCTTGTTCTGGCCTGCCATGCCGTCTCCCTCCCACCTGCTCCTGCCCGGCTGTGGCTGCGGGGCGGTTCATCGTACTGAGTCGTGGTCTGCGCGTCCGTTGCTGTTTGCATGGTGTTGGTCCCGCCCCTTCGTCCCATCATCTTCTACGCCGTTGTAGATGCCTGACCGCGAAGCGTGCCCTGACGTGCGCTCACGTTCGGCCGGGCGCGGCGCGCCCGTCGACTCGGGGAAGCCCTTGGAAACTTCTACAGTGCCGTAGATTTCGGGTTCTGCCACTCGGTGAGCCGAGCGCCCGCGCTCGACTCTCGGACACGGAAAGGGGTGTGACATGGGCGTAAGCCTCACCAAAGGCGGCACCGTCTCGCTCAGCAAGGAAGCTCCTGGTCTGACCGCGGTAATGGTCGGCCTGGGCTGGGACGTCCGTACGACCACCGGCGCCGACTACGACCTCGACGCCAGTGCCCTGCTGGTCAATGAATCCGGCAAGGTCACTTCGGAGAAGCACTTCATCTTCTACAACAACCTCATCAGTCCGGACGGGTCCGTCGCGCACGCCGGGGACAACCTCACCGGCGAGGGGGAAGGCGACGACGAGGCGATCAAGGTCAACCTCGCCGCTGTGCCCGCCGACATCATGAAGATCGTCTTCCCTGTCTCCATCCACGACACCGAGAACCGCGGCCACAACTTCGGACAGGTCCGCAACGCGTTCATCCGCGTCGTCAACCAGGCGGGCGGCGTCGAACTCGCCCGCTACGACCTCTCCGAGGACGCCGCCACCGAGACGGCGATGATCTTCGGGGAGCTCTACCGGCACGGCGCGGAGTGGAAGTTCCGCGCCGTCGGCCAGGGCTACGCCTCCGGCCTGGCCGGCATCGCCGGCGACTTCGGCCTGAACGTCTGACACGGCAGATGTCTGCGGGCGGGCCGGGCCCCGGGTCCGGACGCCCGCAGCTTCCTATTTCTACATTGCTGTAGATTCGGATGTGTCATCCCAATGCGTCACCGGGCCGCCGCACTTCGGCCCCCGAGCACCAGGAGGAAACCGGTGGGAGTCACGCTGACCAAAGGCCAGCAGATCAGCCTGGAGAAGACCGACGGGGGCAAGCTCAACGTCGTACGGATGGGGCTGGGCTGGCAGGCGGCCCCGCGCAAGGGCTTCCTCGCCAAACTGACCGCCCGCGAGATCGACCTCGATGCCTCCGCGGTGCTCTTCGCCGGCAAGGATCCCGTGGACGTGGTCTTCTTCCAGCATCTGATCAGCGACGACGGCTCGGTCCGCCACACCGGCGACAACGTCGTCGGCGGCGCCGGCCAGGGCGGGGACGACGAGTCGATCCTTGTGGACCTGCCGCGCCTTCCCGTCCATGTCGACCAGATCGTCTTCACCGTCAACTCCTTCACCGGGCAGACCTTCGCCGAGGTACAGAACGCGTTCTGCCGCCTCATCGACGAGACCACCGGCCAGGAGCTGGCCCGCTACACCCTCTCCGGCGGCGGCTCCTACACCGCTCAGATCATGGCCAAGGTCCACCGCTCCGGCGGCACTTGGAACATGTCCGCCATCGGGGAACCGGCCAACGGCCGCACCTTCCAGGACCTGCTGCCCGCCATCGCATCGCACCTCTAGTAGGACTCCGTTAGGTTGCTCTGGCTCTTGGGTTCTGGCTGGTGGTGGATGTTCTGGGCAGGGGGCGGTGGCAGGTGGTGCAGGTGCCGG
>NZ_JBIAPW010000054.1:0-34372 GCF_042888505.1 Streptomyces sp. NPDC002870 | reverse complement strand
CCGCTCCCACCAGCGCAGCACCACGAGAACATGAACACAGCCACGGTCAGCAGACTTCACCCCACCGAGTGAAGATCACCAACAGCATCCGGAACGTGACGGGTTCGGGCTGCGTGAATGTTCGCCCGGAGAACACTGCGTCGGCGATCCGCCCCGGCAGCACTGCGAAGATCTGGTCCGAGCGGGACTGCAAGGGGAGGTCGCTCGTCGTCGACAAGGACATCGCAGACCTCGGTACCGTTGGCTTCGACAACGACATCTCGTCGATCTTCTTCGGGTGATTCCTGTGCCGCGGGGCGGGACGGCTCAAGAGCGGTGGACCACTTGCCGAGCGCAACGAGCTGCTGCTGGCTGACCTGCGGAAAGTCACAGACTGCGTCAGACGAACAAAGGCCGTCACGATCACCGAAGGACTCTCCCCGAACCAAGATCAAGTGGCCCTGTAGCGGCCCGTGCGTGTCGTGGTCCTTGTCCCGCCGAGGGCGCGGACACGGCCGCGGGGGGGGGGGGGCCCCCGGCGGGCCCCCCCCCCCCCCCCCCCGCGGGCGCGGCCCCACCCCCCCCCCCCCCCCCCCCCCCCCCCCCCCCCCCCCCCCCCCCCCCCCCCGACGGGGGGGGGGGGGGGGGGGGGGGGGGGGGGGGGGGGGGGGGGGGGGGGGGGTGGGGGGGGGGGGGGGGGGGGGGGGGGGCGGCCCGGGGGGGGGGGGGGCCCCCCCCCCCCCCGCCCCCCCCCCGCGCCGCTTGCCGTAGGCCTCTAGTACAGCCGCTTGCGGCCCCACCAGATGATGAACACGGCGACGGGGGCTATGAGTGCGAGCAGGATCGCGGACCCGGTCCACAGCATGGGGGACAACTCCGAGGGGGGCAGGTAGTCCACCGACCAGCCGACGATGTCGTTCTTGTCCAGGCACGCGTTGATCGCCTGCTCGGTCTCCTTGGCGCAGCTGCTGGGGGCGAGGAGCTCTCCCGAGTCGGTGAGGTAGGACTGGTCCGTGTCATAGGCGGTTTCGGGCAGCTTCGGGAACGTGCCGGCGCCGACGCCGTCATGGGTGGTGAGCGTCACCAGGTTGCCGAGATCCATCCAGCGAAAGGCCCAGACGAGCTGCACCGTGACGGCGAAGCCGAAGGTGACCACCATGGACAACAGCGTACGGCGCAGGACCATGCCGATCGCCACACCTGCGACCGTCGTGAGCAGGGTGAGGGCCACCGGCAGCGGGCCCGTGGCGCCGCCGACCACCCAGTAGAGTTCCCTGTTCGTCTTGCTGACCGGTCCCAGCCACCAGCCGAACGCGGCGGAGAGTGCCGCGGTGCACACCGTGACCACGAGCACGGTCATGCCGAGCTTCATGGCGAGCCAGCGGCCGCGGCTCACCGCCTGCGAGGTGACGAGTTTGCCGGTGCCGTGCTCCAGGTCGTTCGCGATCAGCGGGGCGCCCAGGAAAACGCCCACCAGGACGGGCATGAGGAAGCCGAGTGCGGACGAGGTGCTGGACAGCTGGGAGTGGTATGTCTCGAAGCCGGCCGACCAGTCCGGCGACTTCGGGTTGGGCCAGCCGATCCCGTTGAGGTAGTTCATCATGCTCGCGCGCTGGTAGGCGAACCATGCGATGGCCGCGGCGGTGACGGCGAGTCCGGTCCAGAACGCGGCTCGGTGCTGGCGCCAGACCAGCCAGGTCAGTCCGCTGAGCCGCGGGCCGCGGCGGGAGGCTGCGGGGGCTGCGGCGGGGGCGGTGGTCGTGGTGCTCATGCTGCTGCCGCCTTCGGGTAGGCCTGGGCGCTGGGGCTGATCAAGGGCGGTGTGTCGGGGGAGCGGAGGTAGGCGAGGAGGACCTCTTCGAGATTGGGGGGGTCGGCCTGCCAGGTGCCGGCGACGGGTCCGTCGGGTCGGATGAGTGCGGTGACCTGCCGACCGCTGACGCGGGATTCGACGACCGTGTGCCGAGCGAGGTCCTGGGGGACGCCCTCACCTGTGTGGGCCCCGGTGAGCAGGGTATGGGCGGTGAGGAGTTCGTCGACCTCGCCGGCCAGGCGGACACCGCCCGAGGCGATGACGACGAGGTAGTCGCAGATGTTCTCCAGGTCGGCGAGCAGGTGCGAGGACATCAGCACGGTCGTGCCGTGCTCGGCCGCCTCGGCCATCAGGACGGACATGAGTTCGTGGCGTACCAGCGGGTCCAGGTCGGACATCGGCTCGTCGAGGACGAGCAGATCGGGACGCCTGCCGAAGGCCAGGGCGAAGGCCACGCGGGTGCGCTGGCCGCCGGAGAGGGTGCCGATCCGCGCGGTGAAGGGCACATTGCCGGAACGGACGATCTCCTCGGCGGTCTTCTGATCCCAGCGGGGGTTCAGCTCCCGGCCAAGGCGCAGGATCTCGGCGACGGTGAACCGCCGGAACAGCGGCTTCTCCTGGGCGAGGAAGGCGGTGCGCCGGTCGGCCTCCTCGGACCCCGGGGCCGCGCCGAACACCCGGACGGTGCCCGTTGTCGGCTGCAGCAGGTTCACCGCCATGCCCATCAGCGTGGTCTTGCCCGCGCCGTTCGGGCCCACCAGCCCGCAGACTCGCCCGGCCGGCAGCCGGAACGAGCAGTCCTTGAGCGCCCAGCCGCGCCGGTACTGCTTCCCCAGGCCGTACGCCTCGATCGCGGACTCCTCCGCGAACCCCCCATTGCCTATGACCGTACTCACGTGAGCTCCTTGCTTTCACCGCTGTGACTGCTTCCGGCGGTCGCCGCGTTCTCGGCGTACCGCTCCTCCAGGACCGACGCGACCAGGGCAGTCACGTCCTCCCGCTCGAGACCCGCCGCGCGGGCCCGGTCCATCCACGCCGTCAGCTCTCCGCGCAGCGGGGAGTCGGCGGCAGCCTGAGGCTGGGCCAGTGACCGGCGTACGAACGTCCCCAGACCGGGGCGCGGTTCGACCAGTCCCTCCCGCTCCAGCTCCCGGTAGGCCTTGAGGGTCGTGTTCGGGTTGACGGCGCTGGTCTCCGCGACGTCCTTGGCCGTCGGCAACCGGTCACCGGGCAGGAGAACGCCAAGCCGCAGGGCCTGCTTGGTCTGCAGGATGATCTGCTGGTAGGCGGCGATCCCGCTCCGTCTGTCGATACGGAACTCGATCTCCTTCACCACCCTTTAGCTAGTTAGTTAGTGGAATGACGATGGCCGGTGGCGTGGGCCTTGTCAAACCAACTGGTCAGCGAGGACGCGCAGCTGAAAAGCCGCCTACCGCACCCTCTTGCAAGGGAGGAGCGCGGTCGGCGGCCCGAGTGCGGCCGGGGGAGCGGCGGGCCTGACGGAGTGTCATGTGGCGGCAGTTCGTGACCAGCGGTGCGGCGCGGACGTTGTCGCCCAGGTCAAGGCACGGGCACGCCACGAGCCGGGGACAGGCTGTCCGGTTCCGGTCTGTGGGGGAGCCGGATGGTGAACACCGCCCCGGCGCCGGGCTCGCTGTCGGCGGTGACGGTTCCACCATGCGCCTCGACGAACTGGCGGACGATGGACAAGCCCAGTCCGCTGCCGCCGGTGCGTCTGCTGCGGGATTTTTCGGCCCGCCAGAAACGCTCGAAGACATGGGGCAGATCCTCGGGGGCGATGCCGCCGCCCGTGTCCTCCACGGTGAGGATAGCCAGATCGCCGGTCTGCCGGGCGGTGACCGTGACCGTGCCGTCCGCGGGGGTGTGCCGGAGCGCGTTGGAGACGAGATTGCCCAGGGCCTGGCGCATCCTCACCGGGTCGGCGTCCAGCCAGAGGGCGGGGTCGGTGCGGATGTGCAGGCGGATGCCCGAGGCCTCGGCGCGGGCGCTGTGGGCCGACACCACCTGGGCGACGAGTTCGTCCACGCCCACCGGCTCGCGGTGCAGTCTCAGGGCGCCGGCGTCGACGGCGGCGAGGTCCTGCAGATCGTCGATAATGTGCTGCAGCAGCAGTGCCTCGTCGTGCAGGGAGGCGATGAGGTCCGGGGCAGGGTCGAGCAGCCCGTCGCGGGTGACTTCCAGCCAGCCGCGGATATTGGTCAGCGGCGTCCGGAGCTCATGGGCGATGTCGCTGACCATGGCCTTGCGCTGGGCTTCCATCTGTTCGCGGCGCGCGGTGAGATCGTTGAAGGCGGCCGCCAGATAGCCCGTCTCGTCCTTGGTGGTGACAGCAACGCGCGTGTGCCGCTGCGGCGGTTGCTGAGCCGCGGCCGTCAGTGCTCGCAGGGGGCGGACGAGGCGGATGGCGACGACCGCGGTCATGGCGACGGTGACGGCCAGGACGAGCCCCGAGACGCCGACGATCTTGGCCTTGTTGGCGGGGGAGAGGTTGAAACCGGCGGGCTGCCGGCCCAGGCTGCCCAGATAGAGTCTGGCCCTCGGGGCGACGTACGAGTCGAGTTGATTGCGGCGCGCGCTGTCGACACAGCTCTGCGTCTGACCGAACGGGCGGCCGCTGTCGCTCGCCGGGGTGTTGAAGCCGGAAATCAAGTCGATGCCGGCTCCCTCCAGCGGGGTTCCTTTTTCCTGCTCGCGACCGGGGCAGGAGGCGATCAGGGCGTTGAGTTCGTCCAGTGCCTTCTGCTCGGTGCGCGTGGGCGTGTTGAGTTCTCCGTCGGCGCACTGCAGTGGCACAGATGCCTCCCCGCCGTCGGACGTGACCACCGTGCGGCCGCTGGGAGTCTGTCGGCTGCTGCCGTCACTCCCGTATCGCCGCATACACGCCAGGCGCTTCTCGGCAAGCATCTTCACCTCTGCCCGTTCGGCCGCGGGGAGAAGATACGGTCCCACCGCCCGCGGGTCGATCCCGGCAAGCTGGGCCCCCGGTTCGGTGTACGTGTCGGTGTTCAGCGGTTCGACAGTGGCCGAGGCGCGGGCGGGCAGGGCGGTACCCGGGGCGGCGGAGTCGGCGATGGGGTATCCGGTCTCCGTCGTCAGGGCGATGCGCCGGCCCATCGTGCGTGACAGCGTGCGCACCAAGGTCTGCACGCCGTCCCAGTCGGCGTGGGTCGCGGCGTAGCCGCTGAGCTGCCGCAGGACGTCGTTGTCGTCGGAGAGCACCTGACCGCGCTCCTCCTGGATGGCACGCGTGGTGGTCTCCACGGCCAGCCAGGACGTGGCGCCCACGGAGACGACGGTGATCGCCATGGAGGTGAGCACAAGCCGTACCAGCAGGCTCTTGCGCCAGGGAATTCGAGGACTAGGCGTCATGGCGGCCGCCGATGAGCTTGTAGCCGACGCCGAAGACCGTCAGCAGCCGCACGGGCCTGCGCGGGTCGGGTTCGATCTTCTTGCGCAGGTTCATGATGTGTACGTCGATGGCGCGTTCGGTGGAGGCGCGGTCGTGGCCACGGGTGTGCTCCAGCAGTTGACGGCGCGAGAACACCCGGTCGGGTTCTGCGGTCATGGCGTGGAGGATGGCGAATTCGCCGGGGGTGCACGTAACGGGGGTGCCGTCACAGGTCACCAGGTGCCGTACGGGATCGACAGTGATGCAGCCCGCGCGCAGCAGAGGGGAGTTCCCCGCGGGGCGCATGGAACGGCGCAGTACGGTGCGTATGCGGGCCATCAGCTCCCGTGGGCTGTACGGCTTGGTCATGTAGTCGTCCGCGCCGAGTTCGAGGCCGAGCAGCACGTCGTCTTCTGTCGAGCGGGCGGTGAGCATGAGAACGGGTACGTTCCCGTCCTGGCGCAGCATGCGGCACACGCCGAAACCGTCGATCCTGGGCAGCATCAGGTCCAGGACGACCAGGTCGGGTCTGCGGCTCTTGGCCTCGTCGATCGCGGCCCGGCCGTCGTGGACCACGACGGCGGTGTGACCCTCCTGAAGCAGCAGCCGGCTCGTCAGACGGTCCCCGACCTCTTTTTTGATCAGCCGGACGGCCGCGTAGTCCACGACGACCTGCGGGATGCCCGGTGCGCCGAGCATGCCCGGAGCGTGGGCCTGCGCCGACGCCCCGGGCGTCCGCGGGTTTCCGCCCCCGTCCAAGACCGGGTGCGGCCGTCCCGGGCCCTGCGTCACCGGGCCTGGTGCGATCCGGTCACCGAGCGGCGCGACCTGCGGGTTGTGGTGAATCGGGTTAGCGCGCACCGCTCACCGCCCGTCCGTCGCCCGGGGCGGGTGTGCCAAGGCGGGCCCGGCGCATGGCGACCTGCTGCTGAAGCCGGGTCGTCGCCGACCGGGCGGCGCGCATCAGCTCGCACGTCTCGAACTTCCGGGGCTGATCCGCACCATCCGACAGCACCTCCGCCTCGCCCGGCCGCCAGGGCAACGTCGCCACCACCTCCGTCTGCAGGTGCTTTTGCACCTCCTCCTTCGGGAACGGCCCACGGTCGATCAGCACCAGGCCGATCTCGGCCGCGCTGCCCAACTGCTCACGCATCGCTGTCAGGCGTACCTGCGCGCTCTGCAGACCGCGCAGCGTGTTGCGCGCCACCATCAGGACCACATCCGCGCGCTGCGCCAGGACCGCTGAGGGACCGAACACGCCGCGCCGCCCCAGGTCGACCAGCACGTCATGCTGATGGTTTTCGACCCCGCGGAACAGATGGGCCAGCGGCTCCCACACCGGGCCCATCGAAGAGGCGTGCGCCGGGTCGTAGAGGCCGGGCAGCACCAGCCGGTCCTTGCTGCTGGCGTCGGTGACGTCGACCAACTGCCGCCAAAACGCCTCGCCCAGCTGGTTCTGCCGACCGGCCAGCGCGAGATTGCGCAGGCCATGCGTATTGCCGAGGGTGCCTTGCAGGGCGCCGGACAGGATCGCACCGCCGTCCGGATCGCATTCGGCCAGCACGACCCGGTGCCCCGCCTCCAGCGGCCAGGTCAGCAGCAGGGCCATGGCGGTCGTGGTCACACCGGGCGCCCCCAGGCCGCCGGCGAGCGCGATGACGGCCATCAGCTGCCCTCGCGGGAGTCGACGATCAGCGCGACATCGCCGGTCGCCACGCGGGAGGCAAGCGCGGGCCCGTCCGCGCTGGGCACGGCAACGTCGACCACCACGGTGCCGGCGCCGGTCGCCGGGTTCCCGACCTCGACCACGGTGGCCCGAAGGGTCTTGGGGGCAACCTCGTTGGTGGCCTTGCCGCCGCCCGAGACGGCGTCGGGATCCGGGGTGCTCACGATGAGAACCCTCTGGCCGGGCGCGAGCGGCGTGGCCGGCAGCTGCGACGGCTTCAGGCTGACTCCGACCAGTTGCTCGCCCGCCCCGATCAAGGACTTCTTCGTCACCTGGGTCGGCGCGAGCAGTGACCCGGCCTGCAGGTCGACGGCCGCCCGCTGCCCGACCAGGTCGTCGGCCTTCGACGCCTTCACGGACTTCACCGCCGGATCCAGCGCGATCGACGCCTCGCCGAGATCCTCCTTGGTGATCTGCGAACCGACGGGCACGTCCCGGGCCACGATCACCACCGCGGTTCGCTGCCCGGACGTCGCGTAGAGCACCGCACCGGACAATCCGCCGCCGGCGATCAGCGCAACGGACAACGCGATCAGGCCGGGCCGGCGGCGACGCTGCCTGACCATCCGCGGGGCAGCCACCGACTGGAGGGACGGTCCGCCCCTGCCCGGCACCTGTGCGGCGGGGCCGGGCGCGGGGGTGGTGGTGCCTTTGCTCACGGTCTGGTGCCTCCTGGAACGCGCAGGTCTGCAGAACTAGTTGACGGCCTGGGACTCGACGATGGTGAGCTCCACATCGGAGTCGCGAACCTCTGTCAGCTGGCCGCTCGCACCGCCTCCGCCGGCAACCTGCCAGTCGATGCTCCACGTCGCGGTCGCCGTAACCGTGTACGTCCCGCCCGGGGACTTGCTCGACGGCCGGGTGTAGCGGTGACCGCAGTCAGGTGAGGACTTGAGCCCGTACGACGTCTTGTAGACCGTGCCGCGACCGGTGCAGGTGACCTTCGTGCCGTGCGCCCATTGCCCAGACGACCTTCGACACGGCGGCGGTCGCGGTAACGGTGACTCCACCGGCGGAGGCGCTGGCGGTGTTCGGACCCCAGGTCGTGGCTCCCTGGTTGGCCGCCATCCACACCGGCATCCCCACCAGACCCTTGCCGCCCGGCTTCGGATTGATGTTGATGTCGGGGCCGGTCAGGGCCATCTTGTCCACGGCCCGCTGTGCCAGCACAGCGGGGTTGATGGCTTCGGCTTCGGGAGGTTCCGCCAGCCAGCCGACGCTGACCGGCCACACGCCACCGGCGCCCTTGCAGTGGCGCTCGTACACGGCGCCGTCGCCTGGCTCGTGTCCCTGCCATTCCGTGCTGCCTGCCGGTGGCTGGGGGACCAGCAGTTGGAAGAAGCAGGCCGGTTCGTTGGGGTCGGCTGTGCCGTGGCCGTTTGGCAGCGGCTTGCTGCCACCGTCCTGGGTGCCGTCGGAGCCGACTGCGTCGGCTTCGACGCATACGTACATCGCGCACGACGTCGCTCCCGTGCCGGGTCCGCTTTCGGCACCGGCCTGCCCTGCGGAGCCAAGAACGGCCAGGACGGTTGCTGCAGCCGCGGTCGTGCCTCGACGGCTCAGCACTTCTGCTCCTGAGGCTCGTCCCTGATGACCCTCCATCCCTCCGGCCAGCGCTCGACGGTCGACACGATGACGTACTTCGTCAAGCGCTCCGGCGGGAGGGCTGCGGGCTTCTTGGTCGCGCTGTTGATGACCTGCCAGCGCGATACGTCCAGGCAGCTGGAGAGGGTGGCGTTGGGGATCTTGCGGTTGATGTCGAGCTTGGTCACCGTCGGACGGCCGACGGTCACTTCCCCCGTGGTGACCAGGTTCCTGCGGTGCATGCTCTTCGCGTCCGCCTCGGCGTTGATCAGGGCGGCCGAAGCTGCGTACTGCTTCAGGGCGGCGCCCTTGCCGGTGCTGTCCGCGTACAGCTTTTCCATCTCCTGCCAGTACAGCTTGTACGTGCTGATGGCTTCAGTCTTTGCTGTCTCGGCGGGGTCCGCGGGCTTCGATGACTGGCTCGACGCAACGCTGCTGGTCGAAGAGTCCTCGGGATCCTTGCCCGGCTGAATCGCTGCCGCCGGAGCTGCACCCCGATGCGGCGGTGAGCATGCCTGCCACGGCAATGACGCCAACTGCACGGCTTCGCCCGCGGATCATCGGGTGCCTTGACTGGCGGACTGCTGCTGACACGGTGCCTCCCCGTACTGCACGGCGCCGAGCAGGGCTGCCCCTGCCGGCCGCCGGCCAAGGGCAGCCACTGCACGGCCTGGTCGATGCGATCACCGTACGGGCGCATCTGACTACGCGGTACTGCACCAATGCACCATCTGCTCGCGCTGACCTTTCGGGTGTGCACCATCACCGAGCAATTCAGGCTCAGCGACAGCGCATCAATGCACCAACTGCCGCTCTGAACCCATCGGGTGTGCACAGACAACGTGCATGTGAGGTCAGGAGAACGGGCAGCACCCGGCCAGCGGCAGACCTGCGGGGCGCCTGTGTGGGGGCCAGGGTCACCAGTCGACGTGCGCGCTGATCCATCTGGCCAGGCCGTCTTCGTCGCCAGCGGACGGCGGTCTGGGCCGGGGCATCGGCCCAGACCGGAGCCGTTTCACCGGCTCCGGGCCGTACTCCGTTGCTCCAGCGGCCCCGCTTCGTGCATACTCCGCTGGCCCCCCACGCATGGCTCCTCCCCGACACGCCGACCCGGTACCGGTGGAACGTGCCGTTCCAAGATCCATTCCACTGAACAGGACCATGTGTGTCTCCTGCCGAAGTCTGTACGGCCCTCGTCGTCCCAGTCACTCTTCTCTGCGTTGGGATGTTTCCTCTGCGCCCGCAAAGCAGGTTGCTCGCCGGCCCTGATCCGGCCCTGTGGCGAGCAATCGTGCTGGCGGGCGTCGGCCTGTGGCGGCCGGCCGCGCGTCTGATGGCGCAGACCGGGCAGGACTGGGACCGCCGGGCCGTGTACGCCGACCGCCTAGGGCGCGCTGGGGGCTGGCTGTGGCCGCTGTGGGTAGGGGCGTGGGACCGGGCGCGGCCGGGTGACCCAGACGCGGCGCTGGTCCGGGCCCGGGCACAGGTGCACCACGCGTGGCGGCTGCGCGGTGGTCGCTACGCGAGTCACACTGCGGCGTGGCGGTTCCGGCTGTTCCACAACGCCTTGTTCAAAGCGCGCGAGAACCTCTCCAACGCAGCTCTGCTCAACCCGGACGACCCAACTCCGCACGCCGCCGAGATCTGGCCGGCGCTCGGGCTCGGCTACACCGACGACATGATGCGCGAGCTCTGGGACGAGATCGTCAAGCGCGCACCGCACCACTTCGAGGCCCACTACAACGCGCTCCAGTACTGGAGCGACAAGTGGCGGGGCTCGCACGAGAAGGCACAGGTGTTCGCGGAGCAGGCCGCCGACGAGGCCCCCGCGGGCACACTGTTGGCCACGCTGCCCCTGTTCGCCTGGTACGAGACGTATCTGGCCCATGCGAGCAGGCACGACGTTGATTCCCCGCAGGTCCGGGCCATGGTCGACACCGCGCTGGCGGACATGGAGGCAGCCGCCGGGCACCCCGCTCTGCCCGACGTTCACCACATGGTCGCCTACTGCCTGACCAAGCAGGGACGCCACCGCGAGGCACTGCGGCACTTCCGCGCGGTAGATGGCTGGGTCGAGGCGCTGCCCTGGCGCTACCACAGCAACCAGCGGCTCGCCTACCGCGGCGTCCGTACCGCTGCCGCCCGCGGCGCCGTCACCGAGGCCGTTAGACGGCGGTTGCGGCGCGGCTGACACTGCCCGTTCCGGGGCAAGCGCGGGGCACGGCGGCGAAACGCCGGTCGAGGAGATCCACGCACTCGTGAAGGCCCGGCACCTGCCCAACAGCTTGCTCACGCATCAACGCCATGGCCTGCATGTTGTGACCAGTGGCAACCAGACGGTCCGCCTCCCGCTCCGGTCAGGGTATGGACGGCGCCCTGTACGGGGCGAGCCATCTTCCTGGAGCGTGACACGAGTCGGCCGGCGGCGGGGTGACGCGGCATCAAGCCCGCGAACCTGCCCGTGAAGGACAGCCCGCTTGCCACGGAACCCGGTCTCGGCGGACCTGGGAGAGCGCGCGGGGTAGCGAGCACGCTTCGACTGGCGTGTGCTGGTCTACGGGCGGCAGCGGGAGCGGTGCCTCATTTTTCTCACTCGCCGGGGGAACTGACCACGTTTCACTACACTTGGCGCATCGGATGCCAGGGGGGACGTCATGCATGAGGCCGAATCACCTCTCAGCGAGCCCGCACTGCCTTTTTGGGTGTCATACGACGAGGAGAGCGAAGAGCCCGGGGACACGATGGCGCTCTTCGGTGACAGCGGCGAGGCCGCCTTGCGAAGCGTGCCGCTGGGCCCCTTGCGTAAGAATCTGACCGAGGCCGTGGACGCGCTGCAACAGCTGTTCACCGACGTCGCCGCGCGCGGCGGGCCGCTGCCGCTGCGGGAGGCGCACCTGTCCTTTCAGGTAACCGCTGCCGGCGGTGTGCAGTTCATCGGAACTGCGCAGATGCAGAGCAGCCGCGGCATCGTCTTGGTCTTCAAGCAGTGATCAGCCAGCATGCCGCAATACAAAGCCCTGCTGATCGGGGCCAGCAACTACGAGATGCCGGGGGTTCCCCCGCTCCCCTTCGTTTCAGGAGACCTCAGGCGCCTGGAATCCGTCCTGGAGCGTCGCGGCTTCCACGACGTGCAGGTGCTGTCGACACGGCCTGACGGAAAACAGGTCTCGGCCAACTACGTGAATGCAAAGGTCAGCGGCTTTCTCCGGCGCGCTCGGCGAGGGGACACGCTGCTCATCCTGCTGAGTGGCCACGGAGTGCATGCCCGCGGTCGCGACTTCCTGGTGCCGGAAGACATCGACGAGGATATGCATCCCTTCGAATCGGGGTGCGTGCCGATCGACTGGCGGCAGCAGCTCGACGAGACCCTCGCCGAGCATGTGGTGATCCTCATTGACGCCTGCCGGGAGGGCATCGACCAGGCGTCCATGGGTGTCGCGGGCGTCAGCCAGTGGGGCAAACAGAAGATCGGTGCGGCGCTGCGCCGCAAGGTGGCATACATGTACGCGTGTTCGCCCGCACAGGTAGCCCTCTTCGTACGCGCCGACGAAACAGCTTCTGCTGGCACCACCCATGGCACGACGCCCGGGGAGTCGTTCAGCCTCTTCTCACGCTCGGTGTCGGACGTGGTGGCCCGGTATCCGGGCACGGAGGTGCTACCACTGGGCGCGTTCATGGAGGCTGTCCAGGACCGCGTGACGGAACTGCACCGGGCGTACGGGAAGAAGGGCCAGCCGCAGATCGTGCGGGTCGTCACCGACATTCCCTCCGACCGGTTCTTCTTCCTGCCGAGGACAGGGCAACCGCTGCCGCCAGTCACGCCAGCCGTTAGTGCCGCAACCGCCCGGGCCGGTTCGGCCATGGCTCTGGGGACAGTCGGTCGGCCATCGTTCACATATCCACCCTCGCCACCTGCAAAGCCCCCGGCCCCCGTTCCGCGTCAGGTTCCGCGAAGGTCGCGGGCTGCGAAGGCCGACGGCAGGCACAACCGGTGGATCCGGCGCGCCATGGTGAGCGGGGTTGTTCTCCTCGTGGCCTTCTCGGTACTGATCGGCTGCCAGAAGTGGATCAATGGCCAGTACTTCGTCGGCGCGAGCGGGGAGCATGTCGCCATCTATAGGGGCGTGAACCACAACGTGGCAGGGATCTCTTTCTCTGACACGTACATGGACCATCCGGAGATCGAGCTCAAGTATCTCCCCCCGTATCAGCGCAAACAGGTCGAGAACACGATCACGATGGACAACGTCGACCAAGCTAGGACCAAGGTCTTTGAATTGGCTGCCCAGGCCTCCGCGTGCAAGAAGGACGAGCAACGCCGCGACAGCGGCGGGAACTCCCTCAGCGGCAGTGAAGAGGAGCGGAGGTTGGCCGCCAGTTGCGGAAAGCAATGAGCTACTGGTCATCTGCGGGGCGAAGGCGCCGACTGCCTGCCGCGTTTGCTGGCCCCGCCCGGCGTGGAAGCTCCCCGCTCGCCGAGAGATTTTCAGGTCGACTGATGGCCGGAAGTCGCGAGGCGCCGGATGCTTCGCACGGCGACTGCCACGCCCAGTGGGGTCATCCTCGCCGTCCGGCGCCCATGGCGGTTCGACCGGCACACGCTTTGCGCGGTTCCGTGCCCCGGCCCGGACCCCGGCTGTTGCTCTCTGGCAGCGGACAGTTTCGCCGTGTAGCGTCGCTGTTCGATGTCGTGGTTCGCAGTACCTGCCCGCGCTGATGCGTGGGCGCTTTGCTGTGCAGGGCCAGGGCGTTCACCTCCGGGTCCGCCCGGTGCGGATCCGATATCGACTGAGAGGCAGCAGCATGGCCAGCGGAACCGTCAAGTGGTTCAACTCCGAAAAGGGTTTCGGGTTCATCTCCCAGGACGGCGGCGGGCCGGACGTCTTCGCGCACTACAGCAATATCAACTCCACCGGCTACCGCGAGCTCCAGGAAGGCCAGGCCGTGACCTTCGACATCACCCAGGGCCAGAAGGGCCCGCAGGCGGAAAACATCACTCCCGCCTGACCACGCGACGAGGCATCACCGGGCTCCGGAGCGTGCGCTCCGGGGCCTGGTCCGTCGCCGGAGCAGCCAGGGCGACCCTTGTCACAAGCCCGGTGCCCGCCACGCAACGACTCCAGGTCATGTCCCCTGGTGTGGTGTAGCGGCGGGCAGTAGTTCTCTGCCCTGGGTGGTCAGCAACCTGTCGCGGTGCCCCGTCAAGTGGTGATGGCATGGACCGTCGCGTGCGCCGGGCCAGGAAGCGGTTCGCGAAGAAGGTGATCCATGGGCTATTTGCGGCCCGACCGCGATCGACCGCTGTGGTTGCGGTACTTCGCTGCCGTACCGTCTCACGCCTCGTGAAGAGTAGCCGCCGGCGACTGAGACTTGAACGTGTTCAAACTCCGTGCCAGAGTCATGCGTTCTTGCTCATCGGTCGCGCACGCGGCCTGCGGAACCCGCTAGGGGTGGAGTGTGTTGCGTTCCTGTCGTACTGCGCTGATCTTGCTCGCCATGGCCCTCGCCCTGACGGCCTGTGGCAGGCTCACCGTCATGCCGCCGCCCGACGGCAAACCGGTCGTTCTGAGGCCGGCCGAACTTGCGGCCACGTGGACCGATGCCGACGGCGGCACCCTCACGCTGAAGCCGGACGGGACGTTCATCGCCGACAAAGTCTGCGTCGCCGTCCGCTGGTACGAGGGTTTGGCCTGGTCCGGAACAGGCACCTGGAAGCAAGGCTCCAACAAAAGGCAAAGCTTCGTCGGTATGACCTTCGACGCCGATCACCCCGTCGACGCCTATCACCCCGAAAGGGTTGAGCGGCGGCCCGACTCCTACGCCGCCTTGAGGCAAGACAAGGTCCTGATGCTCTGGGTCCCCATCGGCGATCCGGACAACGATTATCCACACTGCAAACTGACCAGCCCGGCGAGTTGACCCGGCTGCCGCACGGCCGGGTGAGCTGCACCTGGTCCGGAAAGGTAGACGACAGCAGGCAGGCCGTAGGTGACCACGGTGCGCCAGTTGTCCGAGTGGATGGTGAACAGGTTGCGCGACCAGCCCGAGAGCCACTTCGCCGCGTCGTGGACCCAGGAGACCGCATCGTTGGCGGTGTTGGCGTCGAACAGGCAGAAGGCGATCCACAGGATCAGGATCAGTGCCGTGATGTCCGCGATGAGGAGGATGACCGTCCCCGCGGGGTTGCCGCCGTAGCGTCTGGACATGTCCAACGACTAGGGTCCGTCTTCAAAGATCACCAGGTGATGGATCATGGTCGGGTGCGTCGACATGAACTCATCGATAGTGAGTGGGAGTTGCTGGACCCGCTCATACCCGGGCCGGGACCGGTCGTCCTCGTGTGGACGACCGACGGAAGGGGGTGATTCCCGGTTCCCTTCAGGGCGCGCTGCGTAGACTCCCCGTAGTCATCCGCTCGAGGAGGGGCATGCGATGAAGGGCATACGAGCGGGCGGCACCGCCCTCGCCGTTCTGGGCGCCGCCGGTGTGGCGGCGGCACGGGCCGCCGCCGATCGGATCGCGCGGAACCCCGATCCGTATCCGCTGGACCGGCTCGCGCGGGAGCCCGAAGGCGAAGAGGTGTTCATTCCGCGGCCGGACGGGACGGTGCTGCGGGCTCTCGTGGCCGGGGAGGGACCGGCGGTCGTGCTCGCCCACGGCTACGGCGCCTCACTGCTGGAGTGGAATCTGATCTGGGAGGAACTGCGATCGGCCGGCCACCGTGTCATAGCCTTCGACCAGCGGGGCCACGAGCGGTCCACGCTCGGCCGTGACGGCGCCGGCTCCGGGCCCATGGCGGCGGACTACGCCGCCGTGCTGGAGCACTTCGACGTCACGGACGGTGTGCTGGTGGGCCACTCCATGGGCGGCTTCCTCGCGATCCGTGCGGTGCTGGACCACGGCGAGGTCGTCCGGCGCCTGAGCGGCCTGGTGCTCGTCGCCACCTGGGCGGGCCGGATCTACGACGGAGCGCCGCAGACCCGGCTGCAGATCCCGCTGATCAGAGCCGGCATCATCCAGCGCTGGATGCGCACGCGAACCGGCGCGCTCCTCTTCGGCGCCGCCCAGTGCGGCCGCCGGCCGTCCCCGGCGATGATCTCGGTCTACCGCGATGTCTTCCTACGGCAGGACCACGCCCCGTTGCTGCCGGTGGTGCGGGCCTTCGCCGCGGAGGACCGCTATCCGCGCCTCGGCGAGATCACCGTGCCCACCGTCGTCGTGGTCGGCGCCGACGACCGCTCGACACCGCCCGTCCACGCGCAACGGATGGCCGCGGGCATACGCGGTGCGCGGCTGGTTACCGTGCCCGGCGCGGGCCACATGATCAACTGGGAAGGCGCCGACGCTCTCGTCGAAGCCGTCGAGTCGGTGGCCGCCCCTGCCCGGGACGGTTCGGGAAGCTAGGGTCCGTCTTTAAAGATCACTAGGTGATGGATCATGGTCGGGTGCGTCGACATGAACTCACCGATATTGAGTGGGAGTTGCTGGCTCCGCTCATACCCCGGGCCGGGACCGGTCGTCCTCGTGTGGACGACCGACGGATCCTCAACGGCATGGTCTACAAGATCCGCACCGGCGTCACCTGGCGAGACTTGCCCGAACGCTACGGGCCCTGGAAGACGGTCTACACGCGCTTCCGTCGGTACGCGCTGGAGGGCGTGTTCACCCGCGCCCTCCAGCAGATCCAGGCCCAGGCCGAGGCGGTCGGCGATATCGACTGGCTGGTGCAGATCGACTCCACCATCGTCCGCGCGCACCAGCACGCCGCCGCCACCGGCCGAAAAGGGGGCGGCACCGGCGGGAGGAACCGGCGGGAGGAACCGGACGATCACGCCCTCGGCCGATCCCGAGGCGGACTGACCAGCAAAATCCATCTGGCCTGCGACGGCCGCGGACGACCGCTGGCCATCCTCCTTACGCCCGGCCAGCGTTATCTCGGGTCCCCGTACGGAGTGAGGCTTGTTGACCGAACCAACTCAGGAGTCTTCGCAGTCAGGTCGAGTTTCTGCTCGCCGCTGACGCCGCGCTCGTACGGCATGGATCGGCTGCGCTGGTTCCGGTTCTTGTGGGTGCTCGGGATTCAGCCCGTCGCAGCAACCAGGCAGGAAGGTGACGTCTGTGGAGTTGTCGGTGACCCGCAGGCCACCGGCCGCGAAGAGGTTGTCGAAGGTCAGCAGTCCGTGAAGGAACGAGTCGAGTGCGCAGGCCGGATGAGGAGGGCGGTCGCCGTCGGGGTCGATGTCGTTGCAGCTAGCGATGCGCATCACCGCCGTCCCGATCTCGGCGGGGGAGAGCCCGCCGCTAAGAGGCAGGAAGCTGAACGACTCGATCTCGGCGACAGGCCAGAGGTCGAAGCCGTCAGGTATGTATATCTCCAGGACGGGCTGCATCACGATCGCCCGGCGAAGTGCTGCGCATCCCGCGCCCGTATCACCTCCCGATTACGCCGGGCACCCTCGTCTCGGCCATGGGAGCTGAGCCTCTTCGCTTGTACCGCCCTGAGCAGATGCGTGCCGTGCTGTTCTTTGTCACCTGCGCCAGGAGCGCTTTATCGGATCCTCAAGAACGGATCGCCGTAGAGGACGTAGAGCAGGCCGAGTGGATTACTGCGGTCGGTAAACAGCCGCCGTCGGGCGAGCACGACGGCCTCGCCGAGCGTTCTTCGATCCAGAAGGGAATCGTAGAGGCGCACGGAGAAGGCGACGGCGACCTCCTCGGGGACATCGGTTTCGGTGCCGATGAAGCCACGGTGCTTGTTTTTGAGGAACCAGCGCGGAAACGATCGACGGGTCGCCTTGTCGATCTTCGCCGACCCGCAGGCATTTGCGATGATCAGCGAGCGGACCGTGTCAGCGGTCTCCGGGCCCCGCTGCTGTGCTCTCTGTCGAAATCCCTGTCGGATTCTGCCGAGCGAGATCCTGCATTCACGATCGCCCGAGCCACCAAGAATCAGGGTGTAGCCCTCGTCCGTCTGATTGATGGTCGTGCAGTGGCAGGCGAAGTGCTGGATCTGGATAGGGCAGGAGCGTGTGCCGCCGTCAAGGGCTTTGGTGGGATCGTAGAGGGCGTCCACCAGACGCTCGATGACGGTTTCGGGTGGAATTCCGGTCTCGGGCCAGGGGCCCTCTACGTCGATTCCTCCGTGCGTTGCCAGGGATTCAGCGCCGGCGCCCGTGACGATCTCCGTGTGGCTCAGGAGCTGCACGGGAAGTCGGGGGCTCGCCCGCAGGTCTTCGATCTCGGCGGTTTCACCCGTGGTGCGGCGGACCGCCGCGCCGAACCCGAGGAATCGGCGCAGTGCGTCCTCCGCCTCGGCGTAGTTGACGAACTCCTGCACAGGTGTCGCGTCGAAAAGGGGAAGCAGTTCGAACGGAAAGTCCTCGTCGTGGCCGCGGATCTCGACCAGCGGGATGACCTCGGTCGGCAATTGCCACTGCGGCCAGGCGTTGACGAGCCGCGTTCTGATCTCGTCGAGGAGTCCCACGTTGTCGTCGACCAACAGGTAGGCAATCTGCCCCATGGAGTCGTCGAGTTGACGCACCGCCTGACTCAGTTCTGTGAGTGTGGGTGTGGGGTAGGTGAGGCCCGCCTGAAACCGCGTGAGAATGAAGTCGACCTTCTCCCGGGCTGATGCCAGGCGAGTGTGGGGGCCCAGGTCGAGGTCGCACCCGTCGATCGTGAGGACGACGTTTCCCCGGGCGGACTCCATGTCGAACACCGCGAGCGGTTGGCCCGAGATCATGACCGCTGATCCTTGGCGATCAAGGTGATCTCAAGGTTCTGGATGGTCCGGCCGTGCTGGGCGACGCGGACCCAGAGCCACGCCGATTCCGCCACGGTGTGGTCAAGCCTGACCGGGAAGCGAACTCCGTCCTCACCGCGGGGCTCTACCACGACGGCCCTCTCGTGCTGGCGGAGCGTCGGGATGTTGCTGTCGATGGACACCGCGAACTCGACGGTGCGGTGGTCGTTGCCACCGCGAATGCGTACAGGTGCGGTCGCGGCGTCGGTGTTCGGGTGGTGCCCGATGGCGACGACCAGCTCGTACGGCTGATCGCGCTGCAGGAGCGCTCGGCGGGTGTCGTCGATCGCCACCGGGCTCACACCGTTCTGCAGAAGTATGACCGAGAGGTGACCGTCGAAGTTGTCCAGCTTCGGTCCGGCCAGGGTCCGCTGGAGTGTCCGCTCCACTGCCGGTTCGAGCGTCTCGTTCAAACCGCGCTCCACGCCGCCCAGGACCGACGCAGTCATGGCCTCGGGGAGCTCACGGCCAACGCTCTCGTGGACGGCGCGGGCGACGCTGCGGTCTACCGTGGCGTGCAGCCGACGGGGGAGACCGTCGATGGCCTCGGCCAAGGCGGCGCTTAACTCGGCCGAATCGGACTCGCCTTGGGACGTCGTTTCGGAGTAGCGCTGGAAACGGTCGGCTACGCGGCCACCCGCCAGGGCTGCGGAAAGCGCCAAGAAGAGCGCGCGCTCGTCCTTGGGGCTCCTCGGCCGCCGCCAGCCGAGGGCGTCGAGCATCGGGAGGCGCTGAAGGTCGACCGTGGCCTCCACCAACTGGCCATGGCTGACTGCGCGTTCGACGGCCTGCTGGTAGAAGGTTCGGCAGAAAGCCAGCGTTCCCGCGGCCGCCGCGAGGAGAGCCGCCGACGGCACCGGCCAGCCCGGTGCAGCAGCGGCCGTCACTACCAACCCCACGGTTGCCACGAGCCAACCGGCGGCCAGGGCGGTTGCGGCATCGGCTCGCCGCTCCACGTCGCCCAGGCGACGCTGCTCCCCTTCGGACAGCAGTACGGTGATGCGTGGCCAGGCCAGGCTCACGTCCAGTCCGTAGCGGCGGTGCACGCGCTCCACAACGGCCGCCTCGGCATTGCCGAGCGCTGTCGGCCGGAGTTCGCCGGCGAGGCGGAAGCTCAGGGGAGTTCTGTCGGCGAGGGGGATTCTGGCCGCCAGGAACTCGTCGAGAGCCCGCACGAGGTCGCTGTCGTGGCCGAGCGACGCGGCGATTCGGTGGTTTATCTCCTCTTCGCCCTCCCGGGGCAGATCGTTAGCCGCTTCCCAAAGCGCCAAATGAGCGACTTCACGCCGCAGCTGATCAAGGGGTGGCCAGAACGACGGATCCCCGCGAAACTGCTCGACGGCTCGGGCGAAGCCGCGGGCCAACTGCTCTGCGTGCTGGTGAGACGGGGTGAGGCCCTTCGCCCAGAGGGCGTCCATGATCACCTCGGCGGCCTCATCGGCAAGGTCGGCAGGCCCGGTGAGCGATGAGATGAAAGTGACCTGGCTGCGGTGGACGAGCTGGTCGCGATGCCGCCGCTGTAGGTGAACGGCCCACGAGGCGAGTCGGGTCGGCCACCACATCCCCCGGAGCAGGCCGATGACGAAACGCAGGCAGGGGTAGGCGACGAGGAGCAGCAGCGAGACCGCAGCCAGCCATGCCGCCGCTGCGCGGACTTCAGATCGGCTCCCCGTCAGGGCGGTCGAGGACACGAGGTCGTACCCGGTTCCCCACAGGTAGGCACCGGTTGCGAGCGCCACGACCAGGACTGGACCCAGGCCCCAGAGCACGGAACTGACGTCCCGCGCCGCTGGGGGCGGACATGCTGGACCGGCTGTTTCGTGATCGACCATCTCAGGGCCCCTTGTCAGCGGCGACGACGGACACGGTCCCCATGGGATGGGGCGGTGCAGTGGTGAACACGACCGTCCGGGCAGGGCAGTCGGGTGTGGGCAGCGTGATCACGGTTGGGGCGGAGAGGCTGCCGCCGGTCTGCAGCGCCTGCAATGAGCGTGCGGAGCAGCCGAGTTGTCGCATACCTGCCTCGTTCAGCGTCAAGGTCACCAGGCGGGGCAGACGCACGGTCTCCTTTGGTTCGGGTGCCAGACCGAGCAGGGTCACCCCTGCGGCGATCACGGCTACCGACGCGATTGAAGCGATCAGAGCCTGGCTGTACCGGGTGCCCACCACGTCGGTTGCCTTCAGCCGGTAGGCGTCGCGCCGGATGGTGTCCCGCCGTGACACCTGATCCGTGAGCACCGTCAGCCTGGCGGCATCGGCGTCGGCCCTTCGTGCCTGTTCCGTTGCCAGGCTCCGTTTGAGGGTGGCGTCAGCGCGGGCCTTTTCGGCGCTTCGTCTGAGGGCTCTGTTGTCGGCTGTTGCTTCGGCCGCTTCTGCCGCGGTCTCCGCCTGCTGCGCGTCCGAATCGGCGGCCTTCGCCGCGTTGCGGGACTGTGCCGCCTCGACCTCCTTCTCGGCGAGGTCGTCGCGGAGGCGCTTCAAGTCCCGGTCCAGGTCCTTGAACGTCGCGTACGGTTGACCGGGAATCCGCTTTAGGTCGAGTCGCTGGATGTCTGTGTCCTCCAGGGGGACCGGCGCGAGCACACGGGCGAAGCCGAGGACCCCAACGAGAGCCCCCAGCGCGGCCAGCGCCACGCCGAGCGCGAGCTTGACCGGGTCGAACCCCACGTCGCCCGGCGCTCGGACCACGGATGCCAGAACGGCCAGGCTCGGGATGGCCCCGAGGGAGGAGGCGATCCAGCGGGCGGTGGTGCGCGTGCCCTCGGCAGCGGCAACCGCCTCGTCCACGAACACAGGCGGCGAGGGGGTGGAGGCGCCGACCTGAGCGGGGTCGGGTGACGAGTCGGCCATCTGTCAGACCAGCTCGATGCTGATGGGATTCGGCGGTGGCCCTTCGATTTTCAGAAGCTCAAGGAGCTTGAAGAGGGTGGGCTGGAATCCGACGACCTCCACTACGCCCGCATCGGGGACCAAACGGGTGGCCGTCCTCAGGTACCGGTGGAAGGCGTCCAGGGACATGACATCCTGATCCTCCATTGCTGAGGCATCGGCCATGACCTCGTCCGCGCGTACCGGAACCAGGGGGATGCTGCGGCACTGAACGCGGACCCGCCGTCCATTCGGCCAGCGCACCTCCAGATTGACTGTGAGCGCCATTACCCACCGCGCCTTCCGTGTTGTGCTGGCTCCCCTTCCGACAGCTTGGTTCTAGCAGGTCCCTGGGGGCGACGCATGGCGGGCGCGGCGTTCAGGTGGCCCGATCCAAGTGCGGAGGCATCCAGTCAGGGGATGCCTGTGCGACGTCCGGCTCGCCTGCCCGGACATGGCCCCGGCCTACGACCTCGCCCGCACCTTCCACGACCTCGTCAGCAAGCGTCCCGGAAACCTCCTGCCCGAGTGGATCCAGTCGGGCTGAGGCGTCTTTGTCCAGCTGACGCGGTTGGTCACAGGCCGAGGCTATAGCGTCGTCACGAGAGCATTGTGCGTGGTGCCATCTATAGAGCAGGACGCCCTTTAGCAGGAGATTGAACCCGGCGTGGCCGAACATCTGCCGCTTGATGATCTTGATCAGTGACATGGTCTCGACAGCGTCCGAGCTCCAGGGCAGGGTGAGGCCGGCGATAACCGTGAGTCCCCCTCACCTTGTCCGGGCGGAGAAGGTGGATCAGCGGCCGGTCGAGCCGTCGGTCATTGTCCAGTAGTTCGGAGAAGGCATGTGAGGCAAGAGGTGCCCTCCGGTACTTGCCTCACTGGTATCCGAGGGTTCGTGAGGCACGTTTGCCACGTCTAGCGTCTGGCACCGGGCCCTCGAGCCAGGTGGGTGTCTGGGGCGCCTTGCTGCTATCACGACCCCCGACCTGGTCGGCACACGCGGGAGGATGCGTGATCACCGTCTGCCTCCCGCGGCGCGTTATCCCTACAGACAGGACAGAGCCCTGAGGGATGCCGAGGGCCCGAGTTCTTGGGCACACTGGGTTCAGCGTTTGACGCGGCCCCGTACCGCGAGGACGGCAAGACCGAGCAGGACAGGCTCGACGAGACGGGAGACCATCTCCGTGTAGGTGCCAGCGGTGGTGAGGTCCTGGCCGCTGGAACGGAAGACAACCGAGTTGATGACCACCCGGGCCGACTTTTCGAACCGATCGGTGCTAACGCGGCTGGCAAGGGATCCGTCGGGATTGACGGGGTCAGGCTTGTCCGTTGTGAGGGCGATCTGCTGCCCCTTCACGGTGCCCTTGCTCTCCGGCTTGGGATCGTCCTTGGCTACGCCCCACAGCATCATCAGCATCATCGTGGTCAGCATGGCGACCAACAGCCAAGCCAAAGCGCGAGAGGCGCGTAGCCCGTACCCAGAGACGGCCCAGTACAAGGTGAGAAGTGCGCGCTCTGGGACGGTCCGTTTGGTGTTCTTACGGCGCATCTCCATCTCGCCGTAGTAGAAATCGGCGGCTTCCGGCTCGTTCTTGCCGTCCTCGAATGCCTTGCGCAGCTGCCGGTACACCGGAGCCAGCGCCGCCGGCTCCAAAGCCTCCGCCCCGTCGGGGGCCACCCACCCCGAGGCCCCGCTGCTGTGGCGCCAGTGATGCTCCTCCAGCAAGGTGCCTCGCACCGTCCAGCGCAACGGCAGCCCGCACCGCCACCGCACACCCTGCGGAGTCTGCGCCAGGGGACATTCGCCTTCCAGGCGCAGCTGGTCTAGGTGCACCGTGCCGGCGAACCGACACACACTCAGGTCGATGTCAGTCAGCACTAGGTGCGCGGCATCAACACCACTGAGCGACCTCATCCGCACGGTCCTGGGAAGCCCGGCCAGCACATCCTCCGCCATCGGAGTTCCGTTGATGGTGCAGGGCACGCGGCGGGAGAGGACAGTGACCGGATACTCGAACACCGCGTCGGTGAGATCCACAGTCGCGTACCGCAGCCGCAGTCCGGCCGTGGAGATCCACTGCGTGCGCACACACTCCAGCCTCTGCGCCGCCGCCTCGATCGTAACCGGCCGCTGAAACACCGCACCTGATAACGCCAGCTCTCCTCCGCACACCAGAGGCCCCAACAATTCGGCATCCTCAAAGGTCGCCCCGTAGAATTCTGCGTCGCCGTCAACCGTCACTGCGTGGAACTGGGTTTTGTCGCTGAACTTCGCCCCGTAGAACCCTGCGTTGGCATCGAACCTCGCCCCGGAGAAACCAGCGAAGCGGCCGAACTTTGCTTCGCCAAACCCAGCATCGCCACTGAACGTCGCCATGTTGAACCAGGCATGACCGGTGAACTTCGCCAAGCCGAACCTGGCGTCGCCGCTGAAAGTCGCCTCGCTGAACTCGGCGTCGCCGCTGAAAGTCGCCAAGGCGAACAGGGCGCGACCACTGAACGTCGCATCGATGAACTTGGCGGTGCGACTGAACGTTGCCTGGACGAACCCTGCCTCGCGGTTGAACGTCGCCCCATGGAAAAGGGCGTAGCTGTTGAACGTCACGCTGTGGAACTCGGCGTTGCCGCTGAAGGTCGCCCCCTCGAAGCCAGCATCGCCACTGAACGTTGCGCCGAGGAACGAGGCATTGCCAAAAAGGGAACGGGTGCCGTCATGGAGTGCCGTTGTGAGTTCCCTGAGCAGTTCTGTGGAGAAGGTGGTGCCGCGGTGGTCCACGTCGCTGCCCGGCTGGAGGGTCCCCAGGTACGCCTGGCGGTCTCCACTGTCTATGTGGTTGAGACACCTGCTGTAGGGAGTAACGATCCGGCCGCAGCATCCCACCGGATCAGCACCGGCATCAGCACCCCACCCGCAGAACGGCCATGACGGAGCGGATGCAGACGCAGAAGGAGTAGTCATGTCGGTAGGACAACAAGACACGCCAGATGGTTGCGGAACGGCTGGTAGCAGAGACCTCAGCGATCGCCAACGTCTGTTTGCCTCACGTGCCTGCACGTCCAATCGGCTGCCTGATCAGCGATTTCCTTCCAGAACCCCTAGATAACGATCGGCACGACGGCATCTGGGCCAGGCCGCTGCTGGAAAGCATCCGGGTACCCCGCCTCGGGCCTGGTCGTCCTCGCTGCCGCCCCGACCACGTGGTGGCCGATAAGGCCTACAGTTCCCGCGGGTTCCGTGCCTACCTGCGCAGGCGCGGGATCGGCCACACCATCCCGGGGAAGACCGACCAGCAACGGCGCCGCCGCAACAAAGGCCGTCATGGAGGCCGGCCGCCAGGCTTCGACCGGAAGGCCTACCGTCGCCGGAACGTTGTGGAACGCTGCTTCAACGCCCTCAAGCACTACCGCGGCATCGCGACCCGGTACGACAAGACCGCCACCTCCTACGAAGCGGCGGTCACGCTCGCCTCGTTCCTGCTCTGGGCGAGATCGCTTTGAAGACGGACCCTAGCCCTGACAGCAGAGTTGAAACCTCGCCGCCCTCACCACCCGTGGCCTATTCAGAGGCGCTGCACAGGCTCGCCCCTGCCGTCCCTGCTGTCTCGACCCTCCGTGTGATTACGGCCCGACCCGGGCGGGGAGCCTGCGGGAGGATCTGGCAGATCTGGCCTGGGTCACCGTGTTTACAGGCGGCGCCAGCGCGCCGAGGCGAAGGAGAAGACGCCGAAGAGGACCAGCCCGATCGCGACGCCAACCAGGAGCCACGGTCCCACCGGTGTCTGCGTGAAGCTACGGAGCGTCGCGTCCACGCCCTTGGCCTCGTCCGGATCGAAGCGGACGGCTGCCACCAGGATGAAGATCCCGGCCGCGGCGAACACCACACCACGCGCCACGCCTCCGACCACGCCCAGAACGGTGACGACCTGCTCCGTACGGTGGCTCATGGTGCCGGTGTCCAACTGCTTCAGGAAGTTCCGCATGGCCGCCCGGACGGCGAGTACCGCACCGATGCCGATCAGGAGGCAGCCCCCGGCTCCCACTAGCACCTGCCCGTACGACAGTTTGAGCACCGATGCCGTCCAGTCCTTCGACTGCGCGTTGCCGCTGGAGCCCTGCCCGCCCCCGGCGGCATAGCTGGCCGTGCTCCAGCAGACGAAGGCGTAGAAGACAGCACGGCCGCCGTCAAGGATTCGCGAACTCGCCTTCCGTTGAGGCCCCCTGGTGAGCACGGAACGGGCACCTCGCCAGAGCGCCATGGCGCCGAAGCCGACCACCAACGCCCACAGCATTACCTTCCCGAAGGGCTGCGTCGCGATCTCGTGCAGCGCGCCCTGGCGGTCCGCCTGCCCGCCGCCGCTGCCGACGGCGATCCGGATGGACAGCAGTCCGATGAGTACGTACACGATGCCGCGGGCGACAAAGCCCGCTCGCCCTGCGGCAGTCAGCGTCTCGTTCTGGGTGGTACGGGCCGCGGACTTCGCGGCCTGGCCGCGCCCTTGCGTGTTGGACGAGGTCACGATGTCCTCCCCATGGTGTGGGCGCGCGATACGCGTCCACCCCCCCAAGTGCCCCGGGCCGGGAGTTTGATGCGCGCAGCGGACGAGCGCGGCCTGGACGGAACAGGCTGATTCATCGGTCATCGTCTTGGGCGTCACCGGCGTAGCACGGGTCACTCCCGGCGTGGGCCTGGGCAGAGCCCTGTGCCGCACCGGCCTCCGACTGTGCGGCGCACCGCCCGACAGGTCGAACGTGAAGAAGCAAGGGGAGTTGTCCTGGCCTTCAGGGTCGTTGCCGCCGAGCCCGCTGTTTCACGGCCTGTGCCACGCGCGGGAGTTCCTCGTGCAGCAGGCGGCCCGCCAGCGCACCGCCGAAGACGACGACGCCCACACCGACCAGCCAGGACTGGACGACCAGGACGGTTCCGAAAGGACCGTAGGTGACGGCACTGGTCCCCCTGCCGTGATGGAGGGGATCAGCCGTCGGTAGTGCCGGGGAGGGCCTCGGTGTCGGCGGTGGCGTAGAGGGTGGCCATGCTCTCTTCGGAGAGGTAGCGGCGGGGGAAGGCGATCCATTCGTCGTGCATTTCGGCCAGCACTGCGGTGGCCAGTCGTAGGACGGCCTCGGGGTTGGGGAAGACCTGGACGACGTCGGTGCGGCGCTTGATCTCGCGGTTGATCCCCTACACCACGGCAGGGGACACGATCCGGCTCCAGGCCGCTGCGGTGAACGGAGCGGGTGTCACCTAGCGAATCGAAATCACCGGCCCGCCGGTTGTTTTCGGCAGGAGCATTTGCGGGCGCGTCCGTCCGCGCTGGTGACCCACCCGTAGTCGCACTCGTCGCAGTATGGTTCCGGCTCGACATGCCGCGGTACAGCGACCGGCGGGGTCCAGCGCTCCAAGTGGCGTTCCAGGTCCATCCAGTTGGGCTTGCGCGCCATGTCGGCGGCAGCCTGAAGCAGGACCTCCTCCGCCATGCCGGAGGCCGCCAGTGCCGCAGCTGCCTGCGCCACCCGCCTGCGTCCCAGCACCGGGACCGCAATCCTCCGCTGCTCCCGGGCCTTGGCCCAGGCATCCGCTACCCGGTCACCAGCCGCCCGGGCATCCGCGATTGGCAGCGGCGTCGCCGCCGGCCCACCGCCGCCGACGGCCGCTACGAGGGGCGGGAGCGCAGGCACCGCGGCCAGTCCCTGCGCTCTGTGGGGTGCAGGAGCCTCTCTCTCGTTCCTGTCGCTGGCCGGTGCCGCCCGGATCCCGCCATCTGGGCCTGCCCCGCCAGAGAGAGAAGAGTCTTGTAGGTGAAGTGTTCTTTCTTTAGCCGACGGGCTTCCGACGATCGGCTCACCGACCGTCGGAAACCCGTCGGTCGGTGCCACCTGCGGCGATTGCGTATCTGCGCTGGCCGCACCCGAGTGACGGGATCCCGTCACTCGGGCAGGCCGTGACGCGGCCCGCGGATTGCGCGTGGGAGCGGGTGCTTGTTCAACGGGCTCGCGGCGCGGGTCGAGCCAGCCGGGCTCGATGCGGATCGCTCGCGCGCCGACCACGTCCGTGAGCATGCCCTCGACGTCCTCGCGGCTGAAGGGCACGTCGGCAACCGAGAATTCGGTGCGCCAGGTGCCGGTGCCCGCGTCCTGGATCTTCAGCTTGACCACGTAGCCGCACGTCACCAGATTGCGCATGGCCCCGGTCAGGGCCTCGCGGCCGGGCCGTCGCTTCCGGGCCAGGGAGGCGACGGTGAACTGCGCACCGTCCGGGCAGCGCAGGGCGATGGCCAGCAGTCCGACATCCAGGACGCTGAGGCGCAGGTCGTCGACCGCCCGGTTGTCCAGGGCCACGAACCGTGGTGGCCGGGTACGGAGTTTCTTCACCTCTCTACAGGTCCATCCATGAACGGCGGTCGGCGGGCCCTGCCAGGGGAGTCCACACGGCCGAGGACGGACCGTGTTGTTCGAGGTCCTCGAGGACGGCGGCGCCGAGTTTGACCTGTCCGGCGAGCTGGGCGACGAGGGGGTGTCCGGCGGTCATCGCCCGCAGGTCATCGATCCGGCGTTTAAGGCTGGGGGCGGATGCCCCGGTCAGGATGAACAGCACCCTAGGGAAGCGGGGGTAGAGACGCTGCCACGCCAGCATCGCGACCTGGTCAGCGACGGTGCCGCGCCGGCCGACGGGCTGAGGGGTGTAGTCGTGGAACCGGGCGTAGGAGATGAGCTTCCGGGCGAGTCGTTCGGAGGACATCGTGGCGCGGTCTACCTCTACGAAGGCCCGGTACTGCAGCCTGCGGGGCGCCACGGCGGTGTAGTGCAGGACGGCGTCGGCGACGAGTTTGTCCTCGCCGCCGGTGTCGGGCAGCCGGTGGGCGATCTCGGGCACCCAGTCCAAGGGGCCGTATTCGTCTCCGCGGCGGCGGGCATCGGCGAGGAATGTGAGGTGGGCGCGTACTCCGGTGAGGGTGTGGGCGGCTCTGAGCGAGGCATCCGTGGCGTTGGCGGGCGTCTGAAGGGCGCGGCCGCGAAGCTCGGGCCAGCTGGTGGCTATGCGGGCGCCTCGCACGGTGAGGAACCAGGCTCGCAGGCGGCTGCTGTTGGGCAGGACGGTGTAGGAGACGAGCTTGTCCTCCCGCAGTGCATTGAGCACGTTGGAGGTGGATGTGCGGACGTTGCCGGGGTTGAGCAGCTGGTGCATCTGCGGGGTGGTCACCAGCCGGTGCTGTGCGAGCAGCGCCAGGGCGCGGTGTGCGGCGGTGTCTTCGGCGCTGGGCTGCGGTTCCTGCCTGGCGTCGTCGATGCTCTCGCTGTCGGGTGCGTCGGTGTCGGTTTCGGTGCTCATGCGTACTGCCCCTGGGATTGGTTGCCATCGGTTGATGGGTTCGGGCCGCCCGTGCCGGGCTTGCCGGACCCGTCACCGGTCGGTGCGGCGGTGCCGGGACCAGGTCGGGTCAGGAACTCGCGGACGGTCGTCTCGTGCTGGTCGGCAAGTTCGGTGAGCTCAGCCAGCGGTTTCGCGCCGGTGTTGGTGTGCGCGGCCGCTTGGAGGGCTCGTGTCTTGCCCGGCCTGGCGAGCTTGCCGAAGACTTCGCTGAGGTGCGGGCCGCGGATCAGCAGCGGCCCGACCCGCTTGCCGGCCACCGTGAAGGACGCCCAGTGGTGGTAGCGCTCCAGCTCGGCGGCGTCCGCGGGGTTGACCTGGCCGCCCCACTCATCGGTGATGTGCCGGATCGCGTCGACTGCTCCGGCCGTGGTGGACAGGCACGACGCGTTCTGCAGCAGCGCGGTCCGCACATCCGGACTGAGCCGGTGCATGAGCTGGGTCATGCCATGCATGCGCACGGCGAACTTCCTCAGCTGTTCGGTGATTTCGGCGAGTGAGGTGGAGGCGGCGCCGTCCAGGGAGATGAGTTCGTCGAGGTAGAGGCGGAACGATCGCCGCTCGGCCGCAGGGATGTCACGACGGGACAGCCCGGCCCGGAGCATGTCGCGCACCAGCAGTGAGACGAGCAGCCGGTCGGTGGGGCCGGTGCCGGCCGGGCAGATCCACACCACCTTGGAGCGGTCCATGGCCTGCCTGATGTCGTAACTGCCAGTGGGAGAGCCGAGGAAGGCCTTGATCACGGGGGAGGCGGCAAGCCGGTCCAGCGGGTTGAGGACCGTCGGCAGGGCGTCCTTGGGGATCTCGGTGAAGGACGTATGCCACCAGCGAGCGGCCTCGGTCTCCAGCCGGTCGACGACCAGAGCCCTGAAGAGCGGGTCGGTCAGCAGGGGACGAATCTGGAACAGGGTGGCCTGGCAGGTCTCCGCGCGGGCCGTGACGGCTTGGGCGTTGACCGCGACGAGCGCTTCGACGGCCTTGGTGAAGATGGTGATCGCGCGGGGCGTGTTGACATCCCCCCACCCCAGGCTGGTGGCGAAGGCGTCCACGACCGCGGCCACCACCTCGTGCTGAGCAGGTGCGCCGGTCATGCTCAGCGGGTTCCAGCACGACAGGCGGTCCTGCGGCTCCCGGATGGTCAGGTCGAACAGCCACGCCCGGCGCATGATGCCGGGATGGGCGAGGTAAGGAGCGACCGTGGCCCACGAATCGCGGTGCGGGTCGACGAACGCCAGCCCGCGCTGGCTGTGCGCGGACGCGACGGCCTGGACGAGGGCCCGCATGGTCTTGCCCCATCCGGCCTTGCCGACCTGTACTTCGAAGAGGGTGTCGTCTTCGCGGGTGGCAACGAGACGCGCGCGGCCGTCCGGCCCGCGGTAGAAGCCTTGCGGCAGCAGATTCCTGCCCGGCGTATAGGTGGGGATGTCCCCGGCCAGCAGCGGCAGCCGGGCATGCAGCGTGGGCGGCTTGAGCAGCCCGGCGAGCTCCTCGACGCGGGCCCAGGATCCCGGGCGGGCCGGATCAGACCGCTGGCCCACCGCTCATCGAACCGCACCCGCCACGGCCACCGGTCCGGACCGAACCGCAACGGACCCAACGAGAAGCCGAGCGATGACAGGCGGGTACGCGCCGCATACACGTCCAGGGCGGCCTCGATATGCCGAAGGCGCCGCTCGGCCCGGCCCACCGTGTTGGAAGCGCAGCGCACCATCAGCTGCACCCGAACCAGTCCGGTGTCCTCGACCAGCTTCCCCAGCGCCTTCTCCCGGTCCACCCGCGGCGGCCGCGGCGTCATCAGCAACCGTCGCCCCTGCCCGCCGCGCTGGTCCTGCGGCACGGTCAGCTTGGTGAGCTGCCACGACAGGGCGTCCTCCATCGTGGCGGCATCCTGCGTCATCCACCGCGCCTCCCTGCGTGACTGGCGGCGTGCCTGCTGGCGAGCGGCATCGATGACCTGCCAGCGCCGGGCCCGGATACGCCACCTGGCGGCGGGGGAGATGTCCAGGCACACCTCCGCCAGGTCGCCCAGGTCGGCGCGCAGATCGGCGACGGCGTCGATCAGCGGCTGCAGCGGGTCCGGCTCCAGCGGCACATCCCGCAGCCGGGCACCCGGCGTGCCGTGCAGCGCAAACGCCGCCCGCACCGTATGACTGCGCTTCTTGCCGGCGGGTGGCTGGGCGGGCTCGGTGCGCACCCGGGCGTAGGGGGTCTGCAGCAGCAGATGCTTCGCGGAGGCGGGGCCCTCGATCAGGTACGACAACGGCTTCGTCCCGTCGGCCCGCAGCCGGATCCGTACGCTGCGCGCGTTACGCGGAGTCCACCACGGTCCTGCGCCGGCGGCGCGGATCAGCTGGGCACCGAACCGCAGGATCTCCTCACCATCTGTCTCGAACTGCCGGGAGGGCTGCAGCTCGACATAGGCACGGCGGCCCAGGGCCTTGGCGGCGAGGCTGCGCTGCAGCACGGCCCAGCCGCACCAGGCCACCGCGGAGAGCAGCCCGACCCACCAAGCGTTGTCATACAGCCAGTTCGCCGCAGTCCACACCCAGATGGTGAGGCTGGTCATGGCGTTCCACACCAGCTGGGGCGCTGAGGCGACCGTTACCGCACGGGCTTCCATGTGTCTCCTTCCAGGGTGAAGCGGACGGTCGCCGTGCGGCCGTCCAGGTAGGTGCCGGACGGGTCGGCCCCGGCCCACACCAGGCGCACCACTGCCGCCGCGCTGGTATCGGTCCGGGTTCGGTCGCGGCGGGCGATCGCTGCCTCGATCCGCACCCGCGTGTACGCGGCCGACGCACCGCGGCCGGTGAAGAAGCGCGGCCACTGCTGGCGGCCGACGCCGGTGACCTCGGCCGTCCACACCGCCCGGCCCAGCGCCGTCAGACGCTGCGCCTGGGCAGGGGGACCAGGTGCCCGCGTTCGCATCGGTAGCGGTGACGCGCGCCTGCACACCCACCTTTGAGCCGTCACCCGGCACGGCACCGACAGCAATCTCGGAGTCGGCCGCTGCTTGATCGACCGTCACCTTCGTGTAGCCAGTACCGCTCACCGCACTCAGCTGCGTGCCGGGCGACAGGTAGCGGGTGACTTCGCCGACCCCGGCGAGGTACGCGTCGAAGAACGCTCCCAGCGAGGAGACCAGCGCACCGCCGGCGGGCAGCGGCTTGACGTACCGCGAGGTTGCCACCGTCGCCGGGCCGGGTCCGGCGATCTGCGCAGGAGCGGCCGTCACGGTGAACGCCCCCGGTCCGCTTACGCCGTCCGTCGCGACCACGGGGACGGCGAAGTACCGCACGATCGTCGACGCGTCCGAAGCGCCGGGCGAACGGCCCGTGTCGTCACGGACCGTGAACTGTGCGGCGACAACGACCGACCAACTGCCCGCGCTCAGCCGGACGCTGCGCACCGCCACGGTGCCCTGCAGCACCTGCGCAGCCTTCGCGGCAGGGTTCGGCAGCGAGACGCTGGGGGCGAGCGCGTGCACGGCCCGCGCAGTGCTGCTGTCGGCCTGGGCGGCGTCGCTGCGCAGCCACAGATCGCAGAACAGAGCCGCTGCCCCGGCCGGATCGGCAGTGCGCAACGCGGACGGCGCGGTCGTCTTGGGCTGCGCAGCGGCGTTGACGCTGGGCGGCATTGCGCACGCGACGGCGAGCGCCACCGGGCCGGCCGCGAGTGCCGCCCACACCCCGATCCGGGCGATGGAAACACGACGGTGCGCAGTGCGCAGGGCAGGGATGGACGCGTTCGACGTACGCAGTGGTGGTGACGGAGAGGCGGCGGCTGGCGCTGGCCTTCGAGAGGCACGAGTGGGCATGGAGGGGCTCCTGGGAAAGGGGCGTTCAGGTGTCGCCCCTATGGAGCCATGCACCACTCACCGATTCGCTCACCACCAGAGCCCCTCAAAAATCACGGTTGAGCAACGGCCGTCGTGGTGAGTTTCTGCAGTCCGCGGTGAGTGGCGCCCAGCACTCACCACGCCTGGTCACAGGCCCTTCTTCCTCAGCCGGTCGGGGAGGGCGACACCGAGCCGGCTGGACCGGAATCCAAAGAATTTCCGAACTCACCACGCCATCGCACTCGCCCCGGCGCCGGTAGACAGAAACTCACCATGGCTCACTGGTGGAACTCACCACGCTCTGGCCTCTCGTGCGGGAACTCACCATGGCTCAGCGGAGGAACTCACGACGGCTCCTCACCGCCCGGCAAGCCAGCCGCAGCCGCCCCGGCGAGTCGGTGAACAGGAGCGTGCCAGCCCAATCCGGCTGCTGCGCAATGGCCTTCGGCCCGGCCGCGCCCTGCGCAACCAACCCTCGCGAACACGTCGACAAGGAGGATTGCGCAGAAGCCCAGCTGACCGACTGCCCATTGCGCAGAGCGAGTGACCGATGCGCAGCCGGTCGCCCAACGGGTCCGCAGGAGCGCTCGGGTGGGCCAGGCCTCCAGCGGTTGCGCAACCACCCGGGACCCTCTGCGCGACGATCGCCGCACGCTCGTCGCGGTCACCGCAACGGCCAGGACCAGGCCGAGGCAGTCCACCACCAGGTGCCGCTTGCGGCCGCCCACCTTCTTCCCGCCGTCCCAGCCGGACGTGGAGCGCGGGATGTTCGCCGCTGCCCGCAGTGACTGCGAGTCCACGATCGCGGCCGTCGGGTCCGCCTTGCGGCCCTCCTTGTCCCGCACGCGGTCGCGCAGCCGGTCGTGGAGCTCGGCGAGCAAACCCCTCACCTGCCAGCGGCGGGCGAAAGCGTGCACACGCCGGTACGGCGGGAAATCCGCAGGCAGATTGACCCACTTGACGCCGTTGTCGACCACGTAGCGGACTGCATCCAGCATCACACGGTGGCAATAGCTCTCCGGTCGGCCGCCCCGCCCTTCAAGCCACGCGGGCACCGGCAGCACCGCCCGGATGACCTGCCATTCCGCGTCCGTCATGTCCGAGCCGTAACACCGCACGCGCTCCGGCCCGTCCGCCGCGTTGCCGAACCTGTGCGCGAGGCAGTCACACGACAGGGACGGCGAGTTGGACTCCACACAGGTGAGCGCGAAAGACTGCGGCAACAGGGCCTCCTGGTGATCGGTTTGGTTCGCACCCCCGAACTACCAAGAGGCCCTGCTGTCATGCGCCGGCCCTCGCGCGATCACCCGAACAGGAACCCTGTTCGACCAGACCAGCCCCCGTCATCGATAAGCGGATGGCGTCTAAGCCCTCTCACAACCACCGAGTTCTGCGACCCCGTTTTGAGAGAGGCTGGCGGAGGCGTTGCTACCTGCGGAGATCGGCGTAGCGCCATCCGCTGCCCCGTTGGTCCGCGAGGCCGGCTCGACCCCCGCGGCACCGTCGCCCTCACCTCCCCCCGGCATCTGAGCGCTCAGCCCGGAGGGGAGGATCGCTCCTTCCGGCTGCGTTTCACGACACCCCTGGGCAACGCCCGATCAGGCCGGCCGCTTCATAGGAGGTGGCGGTCCTGTCGTCCCCGGGCGGTGCTGTTGGTGCGGTTGGCGCGGCCAACGGAATGCCGGACCAAGGCCGGGACAAGGCGCCTACGGCGTGAGTTGCGCAAGCATCAATCGCTGCACGCCCAATGAAGAGTTCACGCGGGCGCCGCTCCCACTATCCCGAGTGCAGGAACAAAATCGTGGCGGGGGGGGCCCGGGGGGGGGGGGGGCGGGGGGGGCGCGCCGGGGGGGGGGGGGGGGGGTGGTGGTGGGTGTTGTGGGGGGGGGGGGGGGGGGGGGGGGGGGGTTTTTTTTTTTTTTGTTTTTTTGGGGTGTTGTTGGGGTGTGTTATTTCCCTGCATGGGGGGGGGGGGGGGGGCCGCCCG
>NZ_JBIAPW010000053.1:0-34947 GCF_042888505.1 Streptomyces sp. NPDC002870 | reverse complement strand
CGGCCAAGGCGACGACGCAGTCGGCTCCGTCTCTTCCTGCGGCTCCTCGGGCTGCACCGGCATGGGGCGCAAGCATCCGCGGTGCCGGTAGACGCCCTTCTCGGCGGCTTCGCCCAGGTTGTGCCAGAGATGCCATCGGTCGGCGACCTGGAGGGCCTGCGGGGCGCCGCGGGTGGCTCCTTCGGCGAAGAAGGGTGCCCGGTCACGGCAGATGATCTCGATGCCGGGCCGCTCGGCGAGCCAGGCCGCGAGCGTGTCTGCCTCCCGGTCGGGAAGGAGGTCGACCGGACGACGTGTTTCGACGTCGACGAGCACGGTTCCGTAGATCCGTCCCTTGCGCTGGGCGTATTCATCCACGCCGACCACGCGGGGTGTGGAGGTGACAGGGTCCGGAAGCGAGGCGATCAGCCTCAACAGGGTGTTCCTGCTGACCGGGACCTTGAAAGCATCCGTCATGAGGGCGCCTGCCCGGCCTGCCAGCGCGAGACCGACCGACACCAGCGTCGAACGCAACCGCTCGGTCCGACGTCCGAACCGGCGCGTGAGCCCGGGGACTTGCTCGGCGAAGGTCTTACGCGGGCAGGAGTCCTCCGCGCAGACGAACCGCCGCACTCGTAACGCCACCACGACCAGCTTGCCCGCTGTCGGCAGATCACGAGGAAACCGCAGGTAGGAGCCATGTATTCGCCCCGCCCAGTATCCGCACTCCGGGCAGGCTGCCCGTTCTGCGGTCGTACGAGCCTCGACCTGGACGACCGTTTCGGTCACCTGGACCGACTCCACCAACACGCCCTCGACCGAGGAGAACAGCAGCTCATCCAGCTGCGGCAGCACATCGTTCACGGCGAAGGACTGTCGACCACACCACCATCCAGCCGGGCGATTTTCGGGCGACCTCAGCCGCCATCACACGAAGATCAACAGTCACCCTGCGTACGCAATCACACGAAGTGGACCAGAGCCCACAGTCACGCACAAAGTCACTCCTGCGGCCGCCCCTACGGCACCGCTTGCACGCACGAACATGCCTGCATCCGCTGTCCAATGCTCACGCTCAACCCGAAGAAGCTGCCCCGCCTGGACGAGCTGGAGGAGGACCTCCTCGCACGTCGTGAACGAGCCATCGCGGAGGACTGGCAGGGTGAGGTCGATGGCATCGACCTCACCCTCAGCAGGTCAGCAAGGCGCTCGTCGTCACCAGGATTCTTTGCAGTCGCCCAGGAGGCCAGAGCGCTGCAGTCTCGCTCAGCATGAGGCCGACCTCGCGTCGCGCCGTTGGTGCAGAGAAGATCGGTCAAATACATGGCGTTCATCCCGCCCGCTTTCAGCTCCGCGAACCCCTTCGAGCCGCAGTGCTCCAGGAGCCACCTGACCGGCCACCGGCGATCGAAGAACGCGTGCGTGATCGCCGAGACGGCGAACCCGGCCACGGGCGGCGAGGCGGGCGTCGACCTCGGCGGAGCGGCCGAGGTCGTCCAGGGCCTCGCCCGGCCGTGAGGTGCGGCGCCTCTCGACCGCCTTGACCCCGCGACGCCGGGATGATCCAGCCGAGAGGGCCTAGCCCAGATACCGGGCCACCGCCTCCTCGATCCCCGCCGCGTCCGCACCCTCCGCCGCCCAGGCCACGTATCCGTCGGGCCGTACCAGGACGGTCGTCCGGCGGTCGCCCGCCCAGCGCTCCACGGTCAGCCACCCCTCACGGACACCGGGGCCTTCGTACGTCCCGGGCGTGATCAGCACGAACCGGCCGCCGCGCAGCGCCTCGTAGAGCCGGCCGTCCTTCAGGGCGACGTCGGGGACGCGGGTGCCGGTGAGGCGGTGGGCGCCGCGGGGGGCGGGGTAGGCGTAGCCGATCCCGGTGATCTGACCCAGGGCCTTGCGCTGGACGGGCGGGGCCATGTCGACGAACGCGGAGACAAGGGCGCGGGCGGCACGCAGCAGCGGATTGCGCGCGCGGGCCAGCCGGACCAGTCCGCCACTGCTGCGCAGCACCGCCCTGCCGACCGGGTGGCGCTCGGCCTCGTAGCTGTCGAGGAGCCCTTCGGGCGCCCGGCCCTGGACGGCCGCGGCGAGCTTCCAGCTCAGGTTGGCGGCGTCCTGGAGGCCGGTGTTCATGCCCTGCCCGCCGGCCGGGGAGTGGATGTGCGCGGCGTCCCCGGCGAGGAAGCCCCGCCCGACCCGGTAGTGCGGTGCCTGGCGCTCGTCACTGTGGAAACGGGAGAGCCAGCGGGCGTCGTGCATGCCGTAGTCGGCGCCCAGGGCACGACGGGTGATCTCCTTGACCTCGTCGAGGTCGAGCGGGGCGTCGTCGGAGACCTCGTTGCGGCGGTTCCAGCCCATGACCCGGTACCAGCCGTCGCCGAAGGAGGCGATCATCGCGAAGGCGTCGCCGCGGCCGTTGACGGTGAGGACGCCCTCGGGCTTCTCGGCCAGCCGGACATCGGCCAGGATCAGCGACTTGATGACGGAGACACCGGGAAAGTCCAGGCCGAGCGCCTCCCGCACGGCGCTCCGGTGACCGTCGGCGCCGACGACATAGGCCGCCCGGCGGGTGACGACCGCCCCGTCCGCGCCGCGCACGTCGAGGTCGACCCCCTCGTCGTCCTGCCGCAGCCCCACGACCTCGCTCTCGTACGCGAACTCGACCCCAGACTCCCGGGCCCGCCGCTCCAGGAGCCGCTCGACCTCGTACTGCGGGGTGATGAGCAGGAACGGGAAACGCGAGGGCAGCGTGCTCAGATCGAGGGAGAGGCGGCGGAAGAGCCGCAGGCCGGTGATGGTGTCCCCGGTGGTGAGGAGTTCGTCGGCGAGGCCGCGGGCGTCGAGCTGCTCCAGGGTGCGGGCGTGCACCCCGAAGGCGCGGGAGAGGTTGCTGATCTTGCGCGGCCGCTTCTCGACGAGGGTCACGGTGACGCCGGCTGTGGCGAGGTCACCGGCGAGGAGGAGGCCGGTGGGGCCGGAGCCGACGACGATCACGGTGCGGTGGGTGGCGGTGCCGTTCATGGTGGCCTCCTGTTGCCAACGCCTGCTTGTGCCATCGCCTATTGCCAACAACTGTTGGCCAACGCTCGTTGACGAAGATAGCGAGGCGCCAAGGAGGATGTCAACAGTCGTTGGCAAACAACTGTTGGCGAAACGCTTGTTGACCTACGCCCGTTGGCCTACGCTTGTTGGCATGAACGGCAGCGACAGCACCTCCACGGTTCCCGGCTCCGGCGCCCCCCGCCGCTCCGACGCCACTCGCGGCGCGATCCTCGCGGCGGCCCGCGAGCGCTTCGCGACTGACGGCTACGAGCGAGCCACCATCCGCGCCATCGCCAAGGACGCGAACATCGATCCGTCGATGGTGATGCGGTACTACCGCAACAAGGAGGGCCTCTTCGCGGCGGCCGTCACCATCGACCTGCGGCTGCCGGACGTGAGCGGGGCGGACCGCCGGCAGGACGCGGGGCGGATCCTCGTCGAGCACTTCCTCGACATGTGGGAGAACAACGAGGTCCTCACCGCCCTGCTGCGGGTCGGCGTGACCAACCAGGCCGGGGCGGAGCGCATGCAGGGCATCCTGCGGGACCAGCTTCTGCCGGTCGCCCGGCAGGTGTGCCCCGACCCCGAGCAGGTCCCGGCACGGGCGGCACTCATGGCGTCGCAGCTGCTGGGGCTGGCGCTCACGCGGTACGTGCTGCGGATGCCGCCGGCGGTGGGGCTGGCGCGGGCGGAGATCGTGGTATGGCTGGCACCGACGATCCAGCGGTACCTGACCGCGCCGAGTCCCTGAGGCTTGCCGAGCACTCGTATCCGCCGGGGCCACGGGACCGGTAGGGCGCTGGAAGGCCGCCCAGTAAATGAGACCCGCCGGGCGACGAGAAATTCGGGCCCAGGAGGCCAGCCGAGCGCGAGAACCCGCCGAGCCCCTGACACGCCTAGGCGGTCTCGCACCTCGCTCAACGTAGTGCAGAGAAGTCACGTCGCGGGCCGTGCGCAGTTCCCTGGTGAGGTCCGGTGCCGCATCACGGCCGCTGGAGAAGGCATCCTCCACGTCGAGATGCAGCAGATGCGCCGCCGCGCCGCGCAGCACACGGCGTGCGGTCTTGGACAGCGCCCAGGCCAGGATGACGAAAAGGGCGCTGGCCATCAGCGACACCACGATGTCCCGCACGAACGCCATACTCGCCCGCCCCCGTCCGTCGAGGCGTTCCCCGCAGCACGCCTGCCGGGAATTGTCCCCCTGACCGCTGCCGCGCAGTCACCGTGCGGCAGATGAGCAGACTGTGGTTGGAGATCCATCGGGGCGTCGGCACACAATGATCCATGCCGCTACCGGAGAAGCCTTCATACGCCACAGCCAGACCTCCCCCACCCAGGACAGTGATGCCACCGGACGGTGGATTGCCTGCGACGGGTGGTACGGCGAGCAGCTCCTAGGCCGCGGCCGCTGCCTGGTCGTCGCGTCCGTGGCCATCGACGACGCCGAAGCCGCACCCGTCGTGCACTCGCCGCAGGAACAGACCGGCATCTGGCAGGCGCCGGAACTGAAGTTCGCCCTGTCCAAGAACCGCGCGAACCAGCGTGCAGCTCTGAATACGCTGTTGGGAGCCGGGCGGTGTCCTCCATAGGCGGTGTGCCGTCTACGTGGTGGACAAGGAGTACGCGGTGGCCGCGACTGCCCTTCATTCGTTGATCTGAGGTAGGCGGAGGTGCAGGGTTGTTTCGGTCGTAGGCGTAGGGCGGGGTTGGCGGACTTGCTTGACGAGGATGGTCTCCACCGTGGGGGGCTTGACCCAGGCGGGGACGAGAGCGCCCGGTCCATGGGGCGTGGCGGGGGTCGGGCCCGGCGGCTGCGTGCTGTGCGTGAACGGGGGTCTGTAGCGCCGGGGATTGCGGATCGGTAGTCCGGCGCGTGTGTATCCCGCTGGCGGGAGAGGCGGTTGTGGGCGGAGCCAGGTGCGTGTGAGTCGGGCGCGTTTGTGGGTCTGCGGGCCGTGGATACGCAGGTAGTCGAAGTCTCCAGGTGTCACGGCGAGCTTCAATGTCGGGTTGCCCGCGACTGGTGCGTCCGGCGTGCTGTGTGCGGTGGTGGGAGCCTCCTGGATGCGAATGACGACGGCTGCGGGTGTTCGGGCCGTGTGTGCTGGGGGTGTCGTCTCGTCCGGCACGAGGTGCCTGCGGGAGGCGCGGGTTGGTGGTGGGGCCGTGCCCTTCTCGGCGATGCGGTCCCAGGCCATTTCCCAGCGCTGCACTTTGCGCCGGGACTGGCCCATGGTTTCCATGAAGGCGATGACGTGTTCCCGTGAGGGGATGGCTTCGCCTCGCAGGATGGCGCTCAGGCTGCTCTTGGGCAGGCGGTGATGTCGGCCGTTGGGAGTCCTGCCCGCCTTGTGCTGCAAGGCGCTGAGGGACGGCTGTCCTTCGACGGCGCCGAGCACGCCGGCGCCCGCGCGGTCTCCGCCCGCGACCTCACCGCACTCGGCCGTGGCCGACGGCCCGCGAGCGCCTACTTCGAGGATGCGCTCAGGCTCAGGAAGCCGACCGGGTGCGCGTGATGGACCGCGTCGGGCTGGCCGCCGCGCTACTCGACGAGGGCGAGGTGGAGCGGGGCGCCGCCGCAGCCCAGGAAGCGCTCAACGACGCGGCCCGAGTCGACTCCACCCTCGTGGCCTCCTGGCTCAACGCCCTGCTGGAGGCGGCCCGCCCGTACGAGACGGACGTCGTGGACCAGGTGCGTGCGAGGGCGAAGGATCTCGTTGCCGCCCGGCCGACCACGATCGCGGCCTGAGACCATCGCGGGCATGGCCAAGCACCGCCGACCCGGACCGCCGAACCAGCCGTCGCGAGCCCTCCCGCGCGTCAATGCCGACGAACCGCTCGCGCCGTACAACAGGCGGCGCCGTCCGCCGATGGACCAGTACCGGCGCCACCGCGCCGTGCACGGTGGCGCCGGCCACCTCCGGCCGGACGAGCCGCGCGTTCTGGAGGCGTGGGACGGCTTCACGTATCAGGTGGTCGGCACTGCCCCCGACCTCGCGACGGCCCAGGAGTGGGTGAACGAACTCCAGATCGGCGACGACCCTGCCACGTGATGACCCTGGGCGAGGGCTGTCACGCTTCGTGCTCTCGGAGAAGACGAGCTGCGCGACCGCTTTCGTACCGCGAGCTGTCCGCTCTCGCGTGTGCCGGACTTCAACGTCTCGCCGATGGCGGTGTTCACCGCGGTGGACCCTGCATAGTCCCGCACATTAGGACTTTTGGTGGTTCAACAACGGCGTCACCGTCGTCGCCGACGTCGCGCAGATCGCGGGCAAGGAAATCGTCGTCAAGGACCGCAGATCGTCAACGGGCTGCAGACCAGCCATGAGGTCTACAGCTACTTCCAGGCCGGCGGACAGACCGGGACAGGTCGCTGCTCGTCAAAATCGTGGTTGCACCGGAGTCCGGCACCACGCGCCCCAACATGGGGCCTGTACACATCGCAATCTGTCGCGAACACTGCAATCCGCGGCGGTAGGAGAGGCAATGACCTACTTCCTGGACCTGTCGCCCTACGAGTACGAACCATCCGAGCGCGAAATGCTCAACGTTGGGTGGCTCTCCAGCCAGCATGAATACCCCAAGGGGCTCGTAGCGGACGTAGTAGTGGACGCCCTGAAGATCCTCTGCGCTCATCCCGAGAATCAGATGCGCGGCTACCACCAGTGCGAGTTCTGCCAAGCGCTCGCACCCGCCGTCCTCGGAGGCGAAGACGGGGCAAAGGAGATCTTTCTCGGCTCGGCAGAAGTACATGTTGAAGGAGCTGGAGGCGTTGTCTACGCGGCTCCCAATCTGGTGCTCCACTACATCCTGGAACACCAATACTGTCCGCCTTGGGAGTTTTGCCAAGCAGCGGTCCACAAGGCAGGACTTGCTGCACCCGACGAGCTCACCGTGCTGGAGTAGCCGACGTCGTCGTGCAATGCCTGGCTCGGTGGGAACCTCGTCCCCACCGAGCGCAGATATGCGTGAGCGGACGGGGCAGCACACGTTGGACCAGGCGTCACGGCGCGCACAACGCCTGACTCCACTACGACGCCCACTGCATGCCGAGCGCGTCCAGCTCGGCGATGCGATCAGCGGTGAGGCGGTCTCTGCGGCGCCGGGCGTTGTTGATCCACTGCCCCAAGCGCACCAGGTCTCCGTTCAGGTCCTCGGTATGCCGCTGGGGGACGTCGAGGTGGCCTTCGCGGGTGCGGAAGGCGCGGGCGGCTGCCAGGGCCCGCCGAAAGGCACGCTCGCGTGCCGAAGGCCCGCCTTGGGGAGCTGAGGGGGCTGGCGGGTTGAGGCCCACGTCGGCCAGGAGGCGCTGCTGTTCGGGGTGGAGGCGTTCGGGATGGGTGTCCTGGGTGTGGAGCCACTCCCCCAGGTGGTGTCCGTCGTCGGTGACATGGGTGCGGGGCATGTTGTGGAGGCTGTGGCCGGCTTCGATGTGGCGGCGGGCTGCGCGGTAGGCGCGCTGCCAGGTCAAAGGCCAGGGCGGATTCCACCACGGGTCGAGGTTCTGGAGAGCCTGGGCGCGCGCCGGGGTGAGCTGGTCAGCGCGGTGCGTTGGGTGGCAAGCCAGCGTCCGAGGGCGAAGTCGTCGTGGTGGTGGTCGACGGGGACAGCGAGATGGCCGTGGAGGGCGGCGAAGGCGGCCGCGTGCGCGAGTCCGCGGTCCCAGGCCTGTTGGCGGGGTTCCAGATGATGCTCAGGCGCTCCAGGGCGACGGTGCGGGCAGGGGCGAGGGCGCCGGTGGTGCGGAGGTGGCGTTGCCAGGTGAGCGAGGTGCCGAGGGGGTAGCCGCCATCGTCCTCGTAGGTCTGGGGGACGTCGAGGTGGTGGTGGGTGCGGTGGTAGCGGCGGGCGGCGGTCAGTCCGCGGCGCCATTCGGCGCTTTTGGGAGCGAGGACGCGCAGGGTGAGGGCGAGGGCGACTTCTTCATGGGTGGGGCGGTCGAAGCGGAGCCAGTCGCCGGGCTCGTCTGAGGTGAAGGTGGGGCGGTGGGTGCGGGGGTCTGCGAGGCGAGGCGCATCCGGTTGCGGCCGCCGAAGCCGGCGGTTCAGTTAAACGCCCGAGAGCGACGGGTCTCGAGTCACGTGCGGAGCCAGCCCAGCCACCCGTTCTGGCGGCGTTGACGTTCCGCTTCGGCTTCAGCTTCGGCCCGTTCCCGCGCTGCGTGTTCACGGCTGCTGCGGCACGGCAGGCACTCGCTGCCCGTCACGAGACCGGCTTCTTCGTTCGGGTAGACGTGGCGCCCACAGGCCGGGCACCGCCACTTCGACGCCTCCCACAGACGCCACTCCTCCTCCCGCTCCAGGCGATTGGCCTCTTCAAAAGCCTGGCGAGCGGCGCGGCGCTGATCGTCACGGACGCTGTAGCCACGGTAGTCGTCGGGGTTGTCGAGCGCCTCGGTCAGGGTCTCGACAGCGTTGTGGCCGTAGCGCCACCACACCGGCCCGTGTGGGCCCTTCGCCGCCAGCGCGGTCAGCGTGGTAACCAGCACGGGCACGGTGCCGTCGTAGTCGCGGTAGCCGTCCCGCTCGCCGGAGTCGCTGGTGTAGCCGGTGTTCCACTGGCCCCGCCAGTGCTCGCGGGAGAGACGGCCCACTTCCCGCACACGTTCCCGCATCGCCTGCGGCCCGACCTGCTTGGTGAACACGATCGCGACGGGCGGGAACCCCTCGCGGCCGGAGTCCTCCCAGAGCGTCGACCACAACGCGGCATCCCGGCCACGGTGGTCTTTCACCTGGCGCTGGAAGAACTTCCGGTAGCGGGCGATCTTGTCGGCCACCTCGTCCGGGGATTCGGTGCCGTTGTCGACCTCCACGAACAGCACCGGCATTCCGTCCTCCGGCGCAGTCAGAACCGCATCAGTGCGCAAGCTGCCCCGGCCCGGCGCGGCAAACGTGCCGGCGACGGGGAGGGCGACCTCCGTGGTCCAGCCGCGCAGCTCGCCCAGCCCTCGTGGACGCACCCGCAGCGGCATGTCCGGTGCCGACTGCGGCGGGATCGACACCGCGCCCCGAGGTGGCGATTTGCGGCGGGCGACTGGCTTCGTCGCAACTAGCGGGGACTGCCGGAACGCGTCGATCGTGTCCGTCACCTTCAGCGCGTGCGCCGCCCCGGCCTTCGCCGCATCCCGGGCCGTCCCGCCCATCTCGCGCAGCGGCCGGTCCAGTTCGGTCGCGGCCGCCGCGAGACCGGCCGACGTCAGGTTCCACAGCTGCTCGGTCACCACCTGCCCCGAGCTGCCCAGGTGGCTGGTCGAACCGACCGACTCCGTCAGCCCCGCTCTGCACAGGTCTTTGCATGCGTTGCGGACCGTCTGCGTATCCGCCGTCCCCGGCAGCACCAACTGCCGCAGCTGCGCGACCGTGGCGACCTTCACCACACCCAGCGCCAGCAGCACCAGCCTCCGCGACCGCGCCGTCGACCCGTACTTCCACCGCCGCGTCCCGCTCACCACAAACCCCGCCCTTCCCGCCCTGCCTCTGTCTCCGTCCGCACCACGCCCGCCATGCCCCTCACCGGCCTCCCCCGCAGCGGCCGCCCCGCCGAGAGCACCAGCGGAAGCCCTGGGGCTGGGGCGGGCCCCCGGGGCACCATCGCGCCCCTGCACGACCAACTCCACCACCCCTCACTGACAAATAAGGACGGGAGTAAAGGGGTGTCGAGGCGCCCGCAGCACCCGAAACTGTGCTCTGACCTGCACAGATGCGATCTCGCGGACAGGAGATCGCTATAGGGCGGACTGTAGGGGCGACTGTAGGGAGCGCTGTAGCGCAAAACATGCGGCTCCAACCGGGCTTGCCCGGCACTCCACAGCTAACCGGACACAGGCGGCTCCCCGTCCTGGCGGCCCGGGCCCGGCCTCCCGTCCCGGCCGTCTGCCTGCCTGCCTGCCTGCCGGTCATCGTCGTCATGCGTCAACTCCCTCTCCTAGCGCTCTCCGTCGGCCCGTACCCGCCTGCTCGCGCTCAACAGGGTGCTGGCCGGCAGCCCGAGCACCCACGGCTGCCAACTGCACGCCTGTCACGCGAGAGCCGGCATGCATCGTGGACTTCGCCCCTTGTCCGCGGTCTGTTCGCCAGGGCCGGCGAGCCTGGTCCAGGGAAAACGCGCTACTGAGGCAGGCCTGACCAAGGGGCCGGTCGCTCACAGCCCGTACCGGGCGGCGACGGCGGACAAGGGGCAGGAGAGGGATTTGCGCACCGGCTCCGTGCGGTGCGCATCGCCCGGGTCAGTGCGCACGCAGGTGCGCACCGGACAGCTGCGCAATGCGCAGACAGCGCCTCAACGCCTCGACAGGTACCGGATGAGCGAACGGACCGCGGGCCCCTTGCGCTCGCGTCGCCAGCGTTCTATTGCCTCGGGGCAGGGATGTCGATGCCCCGAGGCGAGCCACGCGGTGCGGAGCGCGGGCGCAGTCGGGCCCAGACAGCATTGGGCACTCATGCGCACCGGCTCCGTGCGGTGCGCACCACGCCAGTGCGCATGCGATGCGCGCACCGTGAGGCGCGCGATGCGCCGCATCGTCCGCACACATTGCGCAGTGGGTGCGCACGCCGCTCTTCACACCGGGCATCGGTGCGGCGGCCGAGGCATACGCGCAGCCGTCCCAACTGGCAAGCGGCGTTGCCGATGCGGCCCTGCCAGGAGCGGGCTGATGCAACACCCCTACCGCCCCGGAGGACCCACAACCGCCTGACCGCCCCCCGGTACGACAGGACGCCCGCACCACCGCCGGTGTGCGCGGGCGTCCTACTGTGTGAGGGGCACCGCCCTCCGACCGACGAGCAAGGAGCTTCAGGGCCGTGAATGTCGAGATCCCCTCGCAGGTACGCGACACCGCCACCCAACTCGGGGCTGGCGTCTCCTACGCCCTGAAGGTGGTGGCTGGCCAGCTGGCCGACGACCCGGACATGGGCCAGCCCTCGGGCCTGCCGGGCATCCTCACCGTGACCATCGGCGGCGACCTGTTTGAGGACTGTCCTGCCCTGGCCATCGGCTACATCCGCGAGCCCGATCGGATTGAGATCCGGTACGTGAACGCGGCCCCCTCCGCCGAGCCCACCGCGGACGCCCAGGACCAGGATGAGGAACTGGAGCAGCCTGCCGATCCGGCCGCCGCCGCGATCACCGTACGGGAGGTCGCCGATGCCTGGCGGCGCATCACCGGCTGGCTCCAGCACAACGCCCCCGACTCCTACGCTGCACTCCGCGCCGGCGCCAGCCCCGCCGACATCGCCGCCCTGGAAGACGACCTCGGCATCCGGATACCCGTCGAGCTGCACGTCCTGTGGCTGCTGACCTCGGGCGACGACGGGGGCCATGGCTGGGGATGCCTTCCGGGAAATAGGGCTCTGATGACCCTGGACGCTGTGGCCGCCGCCTACCGGCTGAAGATGGACGCCCAGGCCCACGAGGACACCCGCAACGCCCGCCGCCCCGAGGACGAGCGGATCACCGTGTGGAAGGCAACCCGGATTCCGGTTGTCGCTTTGAGCCCGGCTGACAGCACCTCGGGCCTGTACCTGGACGCCGAGAGTGGCTACTTGGGCCGGTGGTCCCGCTACAACGAAGGCCCCGGTGAAGTACTCGACACGTTGGTCACCTACCTGGAAGAGGCTGCCGACATGCTCGAAGCCCCGGCCCTGGCCACGCGGGACAAGCCCGGCCTGATCGGCGGGGCGCTGGTCTGGCTCAGCAGTATCGACCCGGCACAGGAAGACCGGTGGCAGCCCTGGACCGGCTGACCACGTACGAGAGGGGGCCAGCCCTGCGGGCTGGCCCCCCTTCCGGCTTTCACGTGCTGGTGCTCAGGCTATGTATCTTGCGCCAGGTGCAGGTAGTTGCGGTTGACGTGCAGTGCTCGAACCCCGGAAGGGTTACGAAGAACCCGTCACCGTCCAGCATCCGCCACACCGGGACCGGGAACCCGGTGAACGCCTTCTGGTTCTGCACGCTCGGGATCGCCGCACGCCCGCACCGCTCCGTACCGCTCGGCCCGTTCGTCGCCGTGCGGGTGTCCGCGAGGATGCCGAAGTTCGCCGAGCCGTCGCCCATCTTGTCGGTGAACAACTGGGCGCACTTGGTGCCCGACGTCACCAGGTTCACGCTCTTCGGGTAACCGCCGGACTCGTGCGTCGAGGCCATCGCGTACTCGTCACAGTCGACCGACCCCACCGACGTATCGGATGGGTGCACACTCCAGGAGGAGTTGGTACCACACACGACGTTACGGCTGTTGTCCGAATTCCACGGATTGCCGGCGCTGTTCTTCACCGGGGTGTCCGGGCCCAGGTAGTGCATCAGCGAGTCCCACCGCTTCGAGCCGGCGTGATCGGGCATCACCTGCTGCATGTACCAGTAGTACGCCCCGGCTGCCGGGTACAGGTTGGTGTCCACCGTCCAGGTCGGCTTGAAGAACGGCAGCACACAGCCCGGCGCCGAGGGCTTGAGGTAGTCGTCGCAGCGCGGCGCGAGTTCCCGTACCTCTTTGATCCCGGAGGTTCCGAAGTCCGCCGTCGCGCTCGCGGTGTTGCTGGCGTCCACGGTCGCGGTCACCGACCAGCCCAGGTCGATGGTCTCCTTGCCCGTACCGTTCCACTGCGTCGTTACCCGGCCCCAGCGGTCACCGTACGGCGGAGTGGTGCCGTCCACGTCCCAGTACGCGGTCGGCCCGGCGTTGTTGGCCTGCCCGTCCGTCCATTTCACGTTCGACGTCACACACGAGCCGCACGTGGACCCGACGTTCCACTTCATCGTGACGCCTTTCAGCGCCTGGTCGATCGAGACCGGCACGATGGCGATCGCCTGATCGAACTCCGCGAAGTCCGACCCGGACGCGCCCTTGTTCGGGTACGCCTTGATCCGCTGCTCGAAGTCGAACGTCGCCGTGCCGATCTGCGCCGACTGGTCCGCGTCGATGAACACCAGCGTCCCGGACCCGATGTTCTTCAGGCACGCTTCGGTGCGGTTCACGTAGTCCTTGCCGACCGGCTTGTCCCAGCACCAGTCGACCAGCTCCACAGCTGGCGCGACAGCGGCAGCCGCAGCCGCCGCGGCAGGAGACTTGCCCGCCTTGCGGGCCTTGGCGACCTCAGCCTTGCGCAGCGCCTCAGCCCGCGCTTTCGCCCGCTTCTCGGACTCCGCCGTGGGAGGGGACAGCTCGACGCACAGCTTGCGCCCCTTCGCGTCTTCCCTACCGCAGGTAAGCGGCTTGGCCGCCTGCCGCTTCACCGCACCGTTCGCGGCAAACGTCGGCAGCGCCGGACCCGGATCGGTCCGGTTCAGCTCGATGATCTCCTGAGCGTCGGAGTCGATCGTCGACGACGTCTGCGCCGCGGGGAACTTCACGTACGGCTCGATACGGAAGTCCGCCCACGGCGACCAGGTCGTCTCGTAGAGACTGCCGTCGAAGGCGGAGGTGCGGAACTTGTACAGCACGCCGGGCTTCAGCTTGCCGTACGGCACCGGCACCTTCGCCAAGCCGCCCGAGGCCACATACGGCGACACCAGCACCCCGTGCTGACCCGGCCCGTCGAGGTCGACCTGCGCCTTCGGGGTACCGTCCGCGTTCGTGGTGTACACCTGGAACGTCAGGTTCGCGGTGTCGCCGTCCGCGTCGGTCACAGTGTTCCGCAGCACCACCTGCGGAGTGATGACCCGCCAGACGGTGCCCGACTTGGAGAACTTGGGGCCGGCCGACGGGGTCCTGCCCGACACCGGCCGCTCACCACCAGCGGCGATGGCCGCGAGGTCCTGCGGCCCGGCTGCTGCCACCGCCGCCGGGGAAGCCCCCAGGCCGGGCGAAGGCGGCGTGGGGGCCGCTGCTGCACTGCCCACCCCCGCCAGTAGCGCCAGCGCGGCACCAGCGGCAACATGCCGCCACGCCGACGCACGTAAGAGTCTCACTTCTTCAATCCCCCCGTGAACTTGTGAGTTGTACATGCCAGCCGTAACCCCATCACGCCCACGCGCAAAGCAACATGGCCGAGATCACGGTTTGCTGGGCGGAAACGCATTCAGGCCAAGGGGTCATGCCAGCGTCGGAGAGGCACGGCGGGCCATCTCCTGCGCGGCGCGCAGCGCCTCGTCCACCCATGCCATGTCCCCCTCGGCCACCTCGGCCCACAGGGGGTGGAAGGCCGCCATCACGGTGGTCACCTCGGCCGATCCAAAGCGCGGCACCAGTTCCCATGCCAGCACCCGAGAGGCCAACGCCGGCACCCTGCGCACCGCCCGCTCACTGCCCGCCCCTGCCAGCACGAGTGCCGTATCCGTGTCCGGGTGGTCCCACAGCCCACGGAGATACTCCAGCGCCGGCACCGGCAGGCGCTGTGCCTCGTCCAGCACCAGCACCCGCGGCTTCCTGAGCGCCTCCCCCGTGCCGTGCGGGAGGCGTTTGTCCATGTCGAGTGCGTCGGCCAGCGCACGACGCAGCTCCGGCACCGTCGGGTGCACGCTCACATGGACCCTTGACAGTGACAGCCCCATCCCGCTGACCCCACTGACCAGGCACGGAACAACCCACACCAGACCACCATGACCGACCCTCACACCACCGACACCAAACCACGAGATCGCATGGAAGGAGTCACGGTCGCCGCCGAGGATCTTGTAGGCGTCGGATGGAGAAGGATGAAACGGGTCGTATGGACGAGCGGAGAATCCGTCGGATGCCGACGAACCACTCCGAAGAGCTTCCGGTAGGACCGGTTCGACAGCACCACATCCCAGGCGCAGCCGTACACGACGCACGGGTGGTCGATCCCGTCGATCAGTCGCTGCTAGACGACCAGTTCCGCGGTGGGCACCTCGCTCGCGGGCGGAAGGGGGGGCAGGTGTCCCGTCAGCTGGTAGAGGTTGACCCTGTTGGCCGCTCAGCCTGTCAGCCAAGTTGACAACGCCCGCTCGAACCATGGCCATCGGGCCCGGCACGCGCGCTGTGCCGGGCCCGACAGGTACACAAGGTCAGTTGGTGGTGCAGGCGGAGACAGCCACGCCGGGCACGTCCACGGTGACGGTTTCCGGGCCGACGACGATCGTCTTCTGCTGACCGTCCGTACCGGTGCCGGTGGCGGTCACCTTGATTGACGCGCCGGCGGCGGTGTCGGAGGTGATGGTGAGGGCGGCGCCGAGCTGGCCCGCGGGGCACGCGAGCTGGGTCAGGACGACGGGCTGCACGGAGTCGGCTGTGGTGGCCTCCGCCTTGAGGGTGACGTTCAGCATCGGGGTGGACGGGGTACAGGTCGAGTCAATGCACACCTGAACTGGGACGGCGGGGAGGCCGACCGGGCCGACGGTGAGGGTGGCGGTGTGGGGAGCCGCCGAAGCCGGGGTGGCGAGGGCCAGGGGCAGCACGCCGAGCGCGATCACACCGAGCATCCTGGCACCGCGTCGCTGAGTATTCATGGCTCTCCAATTCGATGTACGGCGACTGTCGCCGGACGCGCTGAGGCTGGCATTGCGGAAAGCAGGCGGTCAAGGAATTCGAAAAACTGCAGACTGCACACGGCCGGACGGCTTCAGAATGCGACAATCCGGACACCGATGGGTGATTACCCGTATTTTTCAGGCATGTTGCTGCCGGGGCCGGAGCGGTCGAACTCTCCGGGCCCGGCATGGCCACTTCGCGTTCACTTCACATTCCATTTCAGCGGTCATGAAAACTCCGCGTTAGCGGACAACTGACCTCCCCGAAAGGGGGCGCGCCCTGATCCGGTACCGGGCGACCTCGGTCAGGCCGTCCAGGTCCGCGACGATCGCCACCTCGCCGTGCGCGGCACGCAACCACACCGCGCGGCCGGCCAGTTCGGGCGGCATTGGGTACCGCACCCCGTCGTAGTCGACAGTGTGGTCGTCGCCCACCGTGACCGGGCGCCCCACCTCCGCGGCGTACGGGGCGTCCGGCAGCGGGTGCAGCAGGCCCCGCTCCACCGCCAGCATGTGCCGCGGAATGCGGTGCGCGGCGCGCCCGGAGCACCCGGAAGGCCCGGGCGTTCCGCCGCTGTTGGCCTGCTCGGCGAAGGCGGCGCAGGCGGCCCATAGTCCCGCGAAGGACCGGTACTCCCGGCGCAGCTCGGCCTCGGCGGGCACCAGGTCCGCCGGAGCGATTCGCACATCCGACAGCCGGGCCCCGCCGGGCCGCTCCGGATCGTACGGGGCGCATGCCCGGACCTGCGCGCCGTAGTACCGTCCGGCGGCGACCAGGTCCGGGTGGCGGATGCCGATACCGCGGCGCGGCCGGGTGAGCAGATAGGTCGGCACGCCGCCCATCGCCTGGAGGGTGGCGTCCAGACAGCAGGTCAGGGTGGCGAGTGTCTGGTCCAGGCAGGGGATCACGACCCGGAAGCGCGACCAGGCCAGCCAGGCGCAGAACAGCGCGGTGCGGCGCCGTTCACCGCCCGGCCCCGGTACCGCGGGCCCCTCGCTCCAGTCGAATTGCAGCCACAGGCCCGGCTCAGGGATCCAGGGCCGGTAGGTACGGGGCTCCCCCGCCCGTCGGCGGGCCTTGGCCTCGGCCACGGCACGCCGGGTGGTGCGTTCACTCCCGGTGTAGCCCATGGTCACCAGCCGCTGATGGGCCCGTATGGCGCTGATGTGCTCTTCGGAACGGTCCACCCATTCCTCGATCTTCTCCATGAACGCGTCGGTCTCCCGGGACCGGCGGGACGGACCGGTCACCGGACGCCCCGCCTCCCGGGCCGCCACATAGCGTCGTACGGTTTTCGGATCGCATCCGGCGACCTGGGCGGCCGAATGCGCGCACCCGGTGGCGTCATAAGCCACCAGAATTTCGATGATTTCCCTTCCCGACTTCTTCACGATCGCTCCAGGGAGTCGCGAAGGAACGCAGGACAGGGCACGGAAATGACATACGCACAACAGATGAACATCGGGATTGCTTTCTATTGCGAACTGAAAGGGAGCGGCGGCGCGTTGGTCGCGGCGTTGTCAACTCGGCTGACAGGCTGAGCTCCTGGGGCGATCCTCGGGTCGTTGGGTATCGGGAGGGGACGTCGTGTCGCCGTCGTACAAGGGCTACCGGTTCCCGGCGGAGGTCATTGCACGGTGGGTGGCTGTATCACCGCTTTGAGGAAGGGGAGCGGGGGTGCGGTCGGGGAGAGCAGCGACAGTGCGCCCAAGGCCCCAGCCGCGATCAAACCGCGAGGCAGCAGATCAGGGCATGGTGTAGCGGGCCTTGCGGAGGCCAGCTATTGGCCACAAGTGGTGCAGCACCAGATCAGTGCGGCCTGTGCCCGGTGCGCCACCGGCACCCGGAGTTGGGGTGTTGAGGTAGGCCGCCAGTTCGTGCAGCCAACGGTGGGCCTGCTCGGGGGTGATGCGCCCCTCCGAGGTCAGTGCGGTCAGCACCGGCTCCCAGCGACCGTCGGCCGCGCGTTGTCTCAGATAGTCCACGACCTTCCTGGCGGATACTGGCTGGAGGGCGATCCAGGCCGCATCCCGCAGGTGATAGCCCCGAGCGGCCAGAGCCGCGTACCGGTCATCGCGGCAAGTGACCACCACGGGGGCGGGGCCGCGACCGTGGGCCAGGTCGTTGAGGGCCATCAACGCGGCACGGGCCCGCGGTGGACTCGCTCACACGTCGGGCACCGCCCGCCTTTCCGCTGGCTGGTAGCCGTCGCTCACCGTGTCGGGGTGACGTCCGTACCGCAGGACGGCCACTCCCATGACTCCTGCCAGCGCTCCAACTCGTCCCGGACCGCGTGATCCTTGAGGGCGTAGGCGGCTTCGCGCTCCTGGCGGCGCTGTTCGTCGCGGGCGAGGTAGTCCTCGCGAGTGTTGGTGTTGGTGAGGGCCGTCGGTGAGGGTCTGCCATTCGGCGCGGCCGAAGCGCCACCAGATCGGACCGTGAGGGCCCTTGGCTTTCAGCTGGCCGAGATGGGTGGCGATGACGGGGACGGTGCCGTCGAAGCTCCGCCAGCCCTCGCGCTCCTCCCCCTCCGGCGCGACGGACCAGCCGTGGTCGCTCTCCCACCGGCCCTTCCAGCACGGCCGGGACGCATCGCGGATCGCCTTCATCCGGTTCAATCGCGCCTTAGGGCCGACGTCCTCGGCGAACACCAAGGCGACGGACGGAAAGCCGCCGCGGCCAGAGTCCTCCCACAGCGTCGACCACATCGCCACGTCACGGCCCCGGTGGTCTTTCACCTGGCGCTGGAAGAACTTCTGGTAACGCACTTCTGGTAACGCTCGATCTTGCGTGCGACGACGGCGGCCGGTTCGGCCTTTGTCGGCGTAGCGAACGTGCCGGTTACGGGGAGGGCGACCTCGGTCTCCCAGCCCCGCAGGTGTCCCAGACCCGGTGGCCGCACCGGCACCCCTCGCGGCTGTGCCGGCAGGCCTGGGACGCCGGTGTCCATAGGCCGGCGGGCGATGGGCTTGGTCGCCAGCGGCGGCGACTGGCGGAACGCGTCGATCGTGTCCGTCACCGCAAGCGCGTGCGCGGCACCGGCCTTCGCCGCACCCCGGGCGGTGCCGCCCATCTCCCGCACCGGTCGGCCCAACTCAGCCGCCGCCGCAGCCAGACCCGCGGGGGTCAAGTTCCACAGCTGCTGTGCGACCGGCTGTCCAGCCTTGCCCGGACGGGTTGTCTTACCGACGGACTCCACCAGCCCGGCATGGCGCAGGTCCTTGCACGCGTTGCGCACCGTCTGCGCATCCGCCGTACCCGGCAGGCGTCTTGCGCAGAGCCGTACGCATGGCTCAGTTGCGACCAATCCGTCATGCGCGAATCCAACCAGGTTGAGCGAGACGGGCGGTCCAGCTGAGCCACTTCTGGTCACAGCGCCTTCATGGCGCTCACCGCAAACCCGGACACCTCAGTGATCCCACCCGAACCGCACAGACATGATGAGGGACTTCCGGGCTTCATCGACCAGGCGCCCGACCTCCGAGCCGGCCTCGCAATGGTCTGATACAGATACGGAGAAACGGTCGCCGCGTCGCAGGTCTCGGTGGCCCGTGGCCACAACGCGCCCGCCCAGTCCGCGGTCTCCCAGCGCAGCAGGTCGCCGGGCCGGCAGCCGAGGGCTTCGCAGAGTGCGGCGAGGGTGGTGAAGCGGACGGCCTTGGCGCGGCCGTTCTTCAGCACGCCAGGTTGACGGGTGTGATGCCGACGCGTTCGGCGAGTCCGCCCACGGACATCTTCCGCTTGGCGAGCATGACGTCGATGCCGACGGTGATCGGCATCAGATCACCTCGTTCAGCTCGGCCTGCATCTGCGCCGCCTCGGTGCCGCGAGCATCGTTGGGCGGCGCTCCTGCCGCTCTTTGATCCATGCCACACGTTCCTGTCAGGAATCGGGGCGCCGTTCCGCTCAACTCACGGGGAGCAAGCGAACCACAGGAGCAGCACATGAAGCACCGCATCGTCGTCCTCGGCGCCGGCTATGCCGGGGCCTACGTGGCCGGGAACCTGGCCCGTCGGCTGTCCCCGGCGGACACCGAGATCACCGTGGTCAACGCTGAGCCGGACTTCGTCGAGCGGCTGCGGCTGCACCAGCTCGCGGCCGGCCAGGAGATCGAGGCTCGGAAGCTCGCCGACGTCTTCGCGGGCACGGGGATGCGGCTGCGCCTGGCCCGTGTCACCGCCGTCGACCCCGGGCGCCAGGTCGTCGCAGTGGCCGACGGCGGCGGCGAGCTCGGCTACGACACGCTTTGCTACGCGCTCGGCAGCCACGTCGCCGACCGCGGCGTCCCCGGCGTGGCCGAGCACGCCTTTGACGTCACCGGCCGGCCCTCGGCGCTGCGCCTGCGCGAGCGCCTGGACAGCCTGGGCAGGCGGGGCGAAGGCGGGAGTGTGCTGGTCGTCGGCGACGGGTTGACCGGCATCGAGACCGCCACCGAGATCGCCGAATCCCGGCCCGGCCTGTCGGTGGCGCTGGTCGCCCGCGGCGAGCTGGGCGCCCGGCTCTCCGCCGGAGCCCGCAGCCACCTGCGCCAGGCCTGCGGCCGGCTGGGCATCACCGTCCTGGAGCACACCAGCGTCGAAGCCGTCGAAGCGACGCGGGTGCTGTGCGCCGACGGCACCGCCCTGGCGTCCGACGCAACCGTGTGGACGGCCGGGTTCGCGGTCACCCCCATCGCCGCCGCCAGCGGGCTGGAGGTCACCGAGAACGGTCAGATCGTCGTCGATCGCACCATGCAGTCGGTCTCGCACCCGAACGTCTACGCCGCCGGCGACAGCGTCTACGCCATCGGCGACAACGGCCGGCCGCTGCCGATGTCCTGCGCTTCGGCCGGCTACACCGGCCGGCAGGCCATGGAGGCGATCGTGGGACGCCTGACCGGCCACAAGATTGCGAACACCAAGCTGGTCTACCTGGGCAACCACATCAGCCTCGGGCGGCGGGACGGGATCCTGCAGATGGTCGACGACGAAGCGCAGGCAAAGCCGAAGCATGTGGGCGGCCAGAAGGCCGCGCGGGTCAAGGCGGGCATCGTCAAGCTCTCGCTGTGGGGCATCTCGCACCCGACCTTCGGCCTGCCCAAGCGCAAGCGCCGCCTGGCCGCCGCACCGGATGCGTCCGCCGAGAAGGCGGTCGCGTAGCCGCCTGGTGCTGGATTCCTCAAACGGTGTACACATATCGGCGCCGTAGCACGCGGGTCGGTGGTGCGGCTCTTCCCCGTATCCAGGGCCGGGCGCGAGCGTTGAGCTGGGATGTCGCGAGGCGTGCGGCTTGGTCGATCTCGGGTGGCCCGGCGAAGGACTGGCCTGCGAGGGCGGCCTTGCGCAAGATGCGCCACCAGCCCTCCTGGAGGCTGAGCCAGCAGGCACCGACGGGAACGAAGACGTGCCGGATCCTGGGATGCTCCTGAAGCCAAGACCTGGCTGCGGCCGATCTCGATGCCCAGCCGTCTGGCGTCGGCGGCCGGCGCATCCAGGGTCCACTCCGGCGGCCTGGACTCATCCGCCGCGGCCAGTTCTCCATCGGCCTGCACCATCAGCCAGCCTGGAGGCGACTGCCTGACCAGGCCAGTACTTCTTGAGCGTTCCGCCTCGGTGATCCGCCGTTTGCGGCCCTGTCCACCCAGGTCCTCCAGCCCGTTCAGGCCCAGGCGGCTGAAGCGGTGCAACCAGCGGCGGACCGTCTTGGGGCTGCACCTGAGCTCATCCGCGATGGTCGGCACTCGCTGCCCGGACCAGCTCAGCTCGACCATCCCTGCCCGCACTACCAGATCACGCGCCGCCTTAGGCGCTCGCGACAGTCGACGCACGACCCGTTTCTTCGTCCTCGTCACGGCTCGGCCGTGCCCGCAGCACCACCGTCCAGCACCCGCCCCCCGAGCAACCGACACACCCCGCCACCAGCACATATACCCAGCGAAAGAGGAATTCAGCACTAGGGTGGCCCGCGTGAACAGCACCGCCACTGATCGCTTCGACACCAGTCGGTTCGAGGCCAGCCGGAACCGGCTGGCCTCGCTGGCGTACCGGCTGCTGGGCTCCGCCGCAGACGCCGAAGACGCCGTGCAGGATGCGTTCCTGCACTGGCAGGCCGCCGACCGGCAGCGGATCAAGGTGCCGGAAGCATGGCTGACCAAGGTCGTCACCAACCTGTGCCTCGACCGGCTCCGCTCGGCACAAGCCCGCCGCGAACGCACCGTCGGCGCCTGGCTGCCCGAACCGCTCCTCGACGGCGACCCGATGCTCGGCCCGGCCGACACTTTCGAGCAGCGCGAATCGGTCTCCCTGGCCGTGCTGACTCTCATGGAGCGCCTGTCACCCCTCGAGCGGGCCGTCTATCTCCTGCGCGAAGCGTTCTCCTACAGCCACGCCGAGATCGCCGAGATCCTCGACATCACCGAGTCCGGAAGCCAGCAGCACCTCCACCGGGCCCGGCGCCGCATCACCGCCGCGCGCCGCCGCGACGGCGAAGTCGACCCGGCATCCGCCCGCAGGATCGTCGAAGAATTCCTCGCCGCTGCCTCCTCGGGCCGCACCGAACGGCTGGTGGCGCTGCTCACCGACGACGCGACCGCGATCTCCGACGGCGCCGGCCTGACCGAGACGCTGCTGCAGTACGACACTCCGCAGCGCATCGCCGCCGTCGCACAGGCTGGCTTCAAACCCACACCCGCGAAACGGCGACTTCTCGGCGGCACGCCCGCCATCCACTACGCGCTCGTCAACGGCGCCCCCGCCATCCTCTTCGTGCTCGGCGACCAGGTCGTCGGCGCCGTGGCGTTCGACATCACCAACGGCAAGATCGCAACCGTGCGCGGCATCGCCGCCCCCACCCGCCTCGCCCGCCTCAACGAAGCCTGGCGGCAGCACGAACCGGACACGCCGCTCATCACCCAGTGGTGACCCGACGCCGGCCGCGGCCGGGCGCAGCGCCCGCGCTGCAGCCCACCGCGGCCGCTGCCTTCAGAAAGCCGCGGTGAGACCACTGTGCGGGGCCGGGAGGTTCCGGCAGCACGGGTGCACGGTGTCGCAGACGGCCGACGAGAGAGTCTCATTCACGGGTACCGGCTCCCGTACGGCCGATGACGAACGGCGCCGGTTTCACCGAGGCCACGCACCCGGTGTCGGGGTCCTCGGGGTCGTCGTAGAAGGAGGTGATCACCTGTGCCGCGCACGGATTGATGAACGTCCCGTGGGCGAGACCGGCCAGGGTCACCACCGTGGAGCGGGAAAGCGTCCGGGCAGCGTAGCGCCCCCACCCAGCCCCGGTCTGGGCGTCGAAACTTCCGGAGACGGCCAGGGTTGGGATGCTGCTCCGCGTGATCGCACGAACGGCGGCGGGTGCCTTCGGGACGTCCCAGGCCTGGCACGCCTGGCGCAGGAACGCCAGCTGGGGCGGCTGGGCCAGGACGGAGTGGGGGACGCCGGGAAAGGCGCGCAGCCCGTGGGCAAGCTGTTCGCGGGGGGTCTCGTACGGAACCCATTCGCTGCACCACACGCTCAGCGACAACCCGTGAGCGAACACCCCTTCCGTGCCAGGAAGACGCATGGCCGCCCACTGCTCGGCGATGCGCCGGGGGCGGCCGTGGGCCAACTCATCGACGGCCAACGGGAAGACGGCGGCTTCGTGACTGGCACGGACCATCCAGTTCAGCAGCGCCCCACCGTCGAGCACTACCTTCACCATCCCGGCCTGCGCCACCGTCACGTTCGTGGTGACCGGATGGGCCTCCAGCTGACGCACCAGGCGCAGGAAGGTGGCACCGAGGTTCGGGTAGCGCTGCCGGCAAGAGGACTGGGCCGCGCAGGACTTCAGGATGTTGTCGAACGACTCCTTCACGCTGCTCCACGTCCACCCGGGCGTCGCCACGGACGGCGGTACGACGCCGTCGAGGGTCACGGAGCGGATTCCTTCCGGAAACATGCGCATGTAGGTGAGCGCCAATTCCGTCCCGTAGGAATGCGAAAAGACATTCCACCGTCGGATTCCCAGTGCCCTGCGCAGATCCGCCACGTCGGCGGCACTCTCGCTGGTGTTGTAAGCCGCGACGTCGACTCCCTGGGCTGTCAGGCGATCGCGGCACCGGGCCGCCGCCTGGGCATAGCTGCGCCCGGTGGAGGGAGCGTCATAGAGCAGGTGGACGCGCTGCCGGTAGAACCGGTCGATCTCAGGACACGTCAGCGCCGGCTGGGACGAGAGCGTCCCGCGCTGGGACATGACGACCAGATCGCGGTCACGGTTCAGATGGGCCTCGGTGAGTTGCGGAATGTCCCCGATGGCGTCCGCGCCGGGTCCGCCGGCGAAGAACACGATCGGATCGGGGTGTGGCCTCGGCGACACCGAGGGGACGATCGCAACGGCCAGGCGAAGGTTCCGCGTGAAGGGGCGGGCCCGGTTTTCCGGTACGACGAGGAACCCGCAGCGGGCGTCCGCCAATTCTTCGGGCCTGGTCGGGCACGGAGCGGGCACGAACCGCGACGACGGCCGCGGCTGCGCGGTCGGGCTCTGGGGAAGGGCGAGCACGGTTCCGGGAAAGATCCAGTGGCCCCGGCCACTGGAGGCGTATCCGTGCCGACGGGCCTCGTCCTCGAGGGTCTGCCGGTTGAGGGTGAAGACGCGGTCCCACCGCAGTGCGTTGCCGAGGGTCTGCTGGGCGATGTCCCACAACGTGTCCCCGGAGGCGACGGTGTGCGTGGCAGGCTTCGAGCTTGCGGGCGTGGACTCACCGGCCGTCTGTCCCGGCGACAGATCAGGCTGTGGGCGGCTGCTGGGCGGGGGGCCGCCCTCCCGGTCTGCGGGCTTCTGGCGGGGGGCGGCCGCACCGGACGTACCGTGGGCCGGGGCTGCGCACAGCACCGTCAGACTGGTCAGGCACATGGCGGCTGCGGCAGCTGTGCGGGCCGTGTGCCTGTTGCGTATAGGCATGTCGTCCCTTCAAATCGGTACCGGTGGCGACACACACCCGGCACCGATCGAGCTCGTCACCGCCTGGTTGGACGGTCGTCAGACGCCATGCTGCAAAGGCCGCACGTGCACCGCACTCCGACACGTCCAATGGGGTCATGCACGGACCCGCCACCTGGGCGTGTCAATACGCTGAACCGGGCCTTGTAGTCACCGGCCTGCTCCACCGACGTCGAGCACCAGGCACTGGAGCCCGGCCGGTTCGAGGGCTTCGACCTCCCACTGGACCGGACTGTCGATATCGAAGGCCCGGCGCAGGGCAAAGGCCGGCCAGTGCGGGTCGTCCCGCTTCCCCTCGGCTGCGGGCAGTTCGAAGGCCAGGGTCTGCTCGCGGGTGAGAAGCACCCGCTCCATCGGAACGCCGTTGACTGCCGGTAAGAAGGCGGCCCCCCGCTGCCAACGGGGCGGGGGGCCGCCTTCTGTGCTCAGCGCCACTCTCCCGGCAGGGGGGGCAGAGGGAGAGGCGCTGCGCGCTACCTGTTGGCTGGGCCGTCCGGGTCATCGCTCGCCGGGGGCAGCGGGCGATGGCCCTCGCTGTGACCGTTCACCCAGCCGCACAGGGGGCACGCGTACCGGCCGTCAAGACCGGCGATTCGAGTGCCGCACTGGCGACAATCAGTTTCCGTGATCTCGGTCGGTGCGGGTTCCGGAAGCTGGGCCATGCTGCGCAGGCTACCGGCCCCGAAGCCATGCCGTTTTGCCATCCGCAGTTGCCGCACAGCCAGCCTCCCGTCGGGCCCTGCTGGGCAGACGCCCCGCAGTGTGGACACTGCATCTGGCTACCTCCCCTACTCCGGCTCGCGCCGCGCCGCGCACGAAACCGACCGAGCGACTGATGGTGATGATCAGCAGTACGCCTGTGAAGCGGGCGGCGGTGTCGTAGAAGTGCCTCACCGTTGGGCCTCCGCGCTCGAAGCAGGCCGCGACGGGCGTGCCGAGGCGGCCTTGAGCCTCAGCGTCCGGTTCGTTTCCAGAGTCTCGCGCTCCCGCCGACCGGCCTGACGACCGTGATACTTCGACGCCCACCACGTCAGCCCCGAAGGCCGGACGAACTCCAGGTCGTCACCATCGATGGCATTCACTTCGCCAACCCGGCATCGGATGCCGTCACTTACGACGTCGCCCACGCGGAAGGGCCACTCCGGGCGCTTTCGGGGTCTGTCTCCGTCTTGGCCGTGCCGGCATCGTGCCGCCCGTCCTGGCTGCGGCTCAGCACCTGGTCCAGGTCCTCCCACGTGCGGGCGCCACGACCGTGAATCGGACCCTGCACAGCTCGCCTCGGCCTGCTGGGCGGCACTCCACGTGCGGCTCGACCACCGGCCGAAGAGCGGTTCCTGACTGCTTGCGAGTGAACGATGGAGCTTCCCACTCGCGTCGAGCCCATCCGGTCGATCATTCCCGTTATGGTTGGCTCCCATGCCGCTGAGCTTTGCCTTTGTGAATCTTAAGCCTGGTGTCGGCAAGACGACCAGTGCCGTATGGCTGGCCCACGCGCTTCACGAGTCGGGCTACTCGCCGCTTCTGGTCGACGGCGACCCAGCCGCCTCCGCACTGCGCTGGAGCGAATTGGCCGACGGCTTTCCGTTTCCCGTCATCGCCTTGCCGGTGGGTGACGTGCACCGCCGCGTGAACGACTTCCTGGGCAATCGGCAGGCTGTGGTGCTCGATGCGCCGCAGTTGGAGGACCATCCTCGCATCGCCCGCAGCATCATGAGGTACGCGAGTGCGTGGATCGTCCCGGTGACGCCCGCTCCCATCGAACTGGACCGGATGGCACCCATCCGCTCCGAGATGGACGACGTCCAGTCCCTGCGCGCCGAGCCGGCCCGCACTGCCGTCCTGCTGAACCGGACCAATCGTCCCGACGCCACACGCACCGGCCCCGATGCCGACGCTCGTGAGGCGCTCACCGAGTGGGGGTTCCTGGTGCTGGACACCCAGATCGCGCGGCTCGAGTTGTACGCCCAGTCGTTCGGAAGTCCGGTGCTGGCCAAAGGGTCGGCGTACATGGACCTCGCCGATGAACTCATCAAGCGTCAGGAAGAGGCATGAAGGAGCGCAAGGACAGGTACCGCGCGGCATTGCAGCGCGGAAGGGACATCGCCGCCCCGTCCTCCAAAATCATCACGCTGAACATCAGATACGTCCGGATGACCATCGAAGTGGACCCGGACCTGCAGCGAGACCTGACGCGATGGGCCAGTCTGCCGGTCTCAGCGCTGGTACTCGCCGGCACGACCGTTCTGCGCACCTTGACCGGCAGCGCCGCAGCCGTGCCCCGGTCCATGGGCGGCGCCCGACCTACGGGGCCGTAGAGGCCCAGGGCGTCGTACGGCGCCCGAAGGGGCAGCGGCAGGCGCTTCAGTGGTTGCCCTTGCAGGCTGGCGCAAGAAGCTCCTTGTCCGTTGCGACAGTGCCAACTGCCGCCCGGAGCAAGGGAGCTTCGTGGTCACCCATCGTGCCGCCCTCGCCGTCCCCGATGCGCTGGTTTCCTGGCTGGAGGAGCTGATGGGCACCTGAAGGTGTGAGACCGCGAGCCCTGGCGGAAGCTGACCTCGCACGCGCAGGCGGCGATGTTGCCGGACGTACGACGACACGACCGACTCGGCGGCACCCTTCACGACTACTACCAGCCTGCCCCTTGACTTGCGCGGACGGGGTTCTCGGCAGGCACAGGCCGGCTCCGTGACTTCGCGTGACCAACAATGACAAGAGCAGCCGCCACGATCACCAGGTTCTTGAGAATGTACTGGCCTTCAAGGGTGCCGATGCAGAAAGACTCCCAGGTTTCTTTCGGGAAGATGAAAAGAGGAGTGAACGTTCCCGCCATGTGCCCGAGAAGTATCATGGTCGTCAGAGGAATTGCCTTCCCGCTGATCAAAAGTACCCCGATCAAGGCTTCCAGTGCGCCGGTCAGGACGGAAGCAACCGTTCCCTCGATGATCCCGAACGTCAGTCTCTCCACGGTTTCCACCGCCAACGCTTCCGCCGGGCTGACCCCCGGGAAAAACTTGGGTACTCCGAACCACAGGAAGATGACTCCTATGGATATTCGGAGTGCCGTGATCCCGAACAATGCACCGAGACTCTCAAGGAAGCGAGCGACCTGTCCATAGACGCGCATGGGCCTGACTCCCCGCATGATCTCATTTCCGGCTGATTTCCCCGAAGGTTTCATGTCCTGCTTAAGGCTTGGTGGAGATACGGCAGGGGCGGCACCGTCAGGCTGGGATCACGGTCTCCTACGAGACGGTACGGGGGCCTGGTGCGCCAAGTCCGGCCAGGCGTATGCCGACCAGCTGCGCCGCCGGCGTCCCGGCCCGGGGACAACTCGAACAGCTCGTCGTGGCCATCACGCTCGGCGCGAGGAACCTGTCCGAGGCCGAGCAACTCCAGCTGCACCACCGGGCATTGTTCGGCACGGACGGCACAGGGCGGACTCGCCGTCAACGTCATCGAGTGCTGAGAACGGAACACGGCGACTGGGCCGGCTCTGCGGAGGGCTTCGGTCGGGCGCTGCCCCGCGCCGGACCGAAGCCGTCCCGAGCCGGGCTCAGCTGCCGATGCTCTGCGGGTGCCGGAAGAAGTCCGGCGCGTCGTACCGGCGCTTGACCGAAACCAGCCGGGAGTAGTTCTCGGCGTAGTACGCCTGCCGCCAGTCCCCCAGGTCCGGGTTGGGAAAGTTGAGGTACGACTCGCCGCTTGAGAGCGGGTCGATGACATTGAAGGCGTGGGTGGGCCACACCATGGCGGCCTCGGCCTCCTCCGCGGGCGGCTGCCCGTCGGACAACAGGGTCGCGCAGGCCACGAAGAACTCCGCGCCGCGGTGCACATACGCGGTCTGTGCGCGGGGGACCTCATTGGCGACTCCGCCAAGTGCCGTGAAGTACAGGTACGTGATGTGGCCTGGCCTGCGGCTGGCTTCGAAGGCGGCGAGCAGGTCGGCCACCCCGGAGCTGCCCGTGGGACGGTCGAGCAGCCGGGTCCGCTCCCTGAGGAAGGGAGTGCGCCGGATCTTGGCGTCCGGGTTCGAGCCGACGCGGTGGCACTCCTGCACCGTGAACTGCTCGCAGCCGTAGAGGGCCTTCATCGCGTCGGCGTACGCAAGCTCCTGGACGTTACGGAGACCGGGCGTGGCACCCGCCTCGGCGGCCAGTTCGTTCAGGGCCTGCTCAAACTCCGACAGCGGCCCGTGGTAGGCGCCGTGGATCCTGATAATCGGCACTTTGCCCGGGGCGCCGTCGGACAGGAGCACGGTCAGGGTCGAACCCAGGTTGTTCGAGCCGCTGGAGCACCACTCCTGCCAGGCCGTGATGATCTCCTGGGCCTTGTCCCACGGCCACAAGGTGTCGAAGGACACCATGCGAGGGGCCGATACCGGACGTACCTCGAAGTCGACGGCCACGCCGAAGTTGCCGCCGCCACCACCGCGTATGGCCCAGAAGAGGTCGGAGTGCATCCCCTCGGAGGCGCGCACGATCCGACCGTTCGAGAGGACCATCCGAGCCGAAACGAGTCGGTCACTCGCGACCCCGAACTTCCGTACCTGAAAGCCGATGCCCCCGCCCGAGATATAGCCGCCCTGGCGGATGGTGGCGCATGTGCCCGTGACTATCTGCCTGTTGTAGGGCTTGAGCGTGGCCAGCGCGTCGATGCTCTGCACCCCGGGGCCGAGCCGCACCGTGTGGTGGCCGACCGAGACACGGTTCAGCCGGGAGACGTCGAGGATCATGCCCTGGCCGGTGGACCAGCCGGCCAGGCTGTGGCCGCCGCTGCGGGTGTGTACCGCGATGTCGTTGTCACCGGCGAACTTGATGGCCGTACTCACGTCCCGGGGAGTCTCGCAGTAGACGATTCCCTGCGGTTTTACGCTGTCGAGCTCCACCAGAACGCCTTGCTTGGCAGAGGCGTAAGCCTGGTCGGAGGGCAGCACCACATCTCCCTCCAGATGCCTGCGCAGCTGCCCCCACTTGTCTTCACTTCCGTATGCCGACCTCACTGATGACCCGACAGCGGCAGCCGCGAGCGCCATGCTGCCACCACCGCGAAGAAGGGATCGTCTACTCAGCATCGTTCCTCCAGGACCAGAGACCAGAACTGACAGGTGGCGCGGGTCATTCACTGGGAGCCCAGAGCTCGTAACACGATCACGCTCGGGTCTTCTTGAGGCGTCTCCAGCAGATGAGGCCGCAGGCGAGGGAGACGAGGGCGTCGTGCAGGTCGAGGCGTCTTACCCAGCGGACGGCCAGGCGTTTGAAGTGGTGCAGGAGCGAGAAGGTCCGCTCGAGGAGGAGTTCCGCGGCGCGTTCGACGTTGGGGAGGTCGGGGCAGCGCCACCCGAGAAGCCGCACGCGGAACTCATTGACGTGCTCCCTGCCCTAAAGTCCAGGGATTCCGGCCTGGGTCGTCTGACCCTTCCGGGGGCTTCCTGCTTCAACGCGCTGTGCGGGCACGTGTGCCCGTCTTACCGGCACTCCACAGGCGTTTAGCGTCTCCACTCGTCCGGTGGCGACGATTCGGCGTCCTTCGAAGAGGACGTTGCGTGCTGCGTTGTGGTCGCGGTCGTGCATGGTGCCGCACTCGCCGCACGTCCACTCCCGGACGTGCAGGGGCTTGGGGCCGTCCCGGAATCCGCAGGCCGAGCAGACCTGAGAGGACGGGAAGGCCCGGTCCACCTTGGCGAAGGTGCGGCCGTGCTTGACTGCCTTGTACTCCAGCATGCCGACGAACGCGGACCATCCCGCGTCGTACACGGACTTGGCGAGCCGGGTGCGCCCGAGGCCAGACACCGCGAGGTCTTCCACGTACACCGCTTGGTTGTCGCGAATGATTTGTGTGGATGCCTTGTGGTGCCAGTCCCGGCGCCGGTTGGCCACCTTGGCGTGCTGGCGTGCGACCTTGAGGCGGGCCTTGGCCCGGTTCTTCGATCCCTTGGCCTTGCGGGACAGCTCCTGCTGAAGGCGTTTGAGCTTCTTCTCGGCCCGGCGCAGGAAGCGGGGGCTGTCGATCTTGCTGCCGTCGGACAGGACGGCGAAGGCGGACAGGCCGAGGTCGAGACCGGCGTCGGTCTCCAGGCCGGGGAGGATGTCCGGCTCGGTGTCCACGACGAAGCTGAGGAAGTATCGGCCGGAGCTGTCTTTGGTGACGGTCAGGGACGTGGGTGCGGCCGGTAGCCGGCGGGACCACTTGACTTTGAGGCTGCCGACCTTGGCCACGTACACCGTGCCGTTCGCCTGGAGGGAGAAGGCATTGGTGTTGAGGCGGATCGACTGCCGGGTGTCCTTCTTCGATTTGTACCGGGGCGGCCCGGCCTTCCGGCCCTGCCGCTTGCCCTTGAGACTGTCGAAGAAGTTCTTGTAGGCGGTGTCCAGGTCCCGCAGAGACTGTTGCAGGACGACCGCCGACACGTCGGCGAGCCAGGCCCGTTCCTCGGTGCGCTTGGCCTGGGTGATGCGAAGCCGGGACAAGTCCGCCGACTTCACATACGGCAGTCCTGCCGCGTGCGCTTCCTTGCGGTCGCGCAGGCAGTCGTTCCACACCACGCGGGCGCACCCGAACGCGCTCGCCAGCGTACGGCGCTGGGTGGCGTCCGGGTAGGCCCGGTAGTTGTAGCGGAGCTGCACAAAAGGATCCTACTACGATTGGTCTCATGGATGAGCAGAACGACTACAGGCGTGGCAGACACGTCGTTTCAGCGATGCATGTGCATTTGGTCTTCGTGACGAAGTACCGGCGTGGGGTGTTCAACGACGAGATCCTGACACGCTGCGAAGAGATCATGCGCAAGGTCTGTGAGGACTTCGAGGCAGAGCTGAAGGAGTTCAACGGCGAACGCGATCACGTCCACCTCCTGGTGCACTACCCGCCCAAGGTCGCCGTCTCGAAGCTGGTCAACAGCCTCAAGGGCGTCTCCGCCCGCCGGATACGGCAGGAGTTCACCGGCCGGATCAACCGCGCCATCATGCACGGGCACCTCTGGTCGCCTTCATACTTCTCGGCATCCTGCGGCGGAGCACCGTTGGCGATCGTCCGCCAGTACATCGAGCAGCAAAAACGTCCGCTCTAAGGCGCACGTCAGAGCAGCCCTGAGATGCATTCATCCCCGGCGTGAACGCCGGGGCGTTCTGCAAGAGTCCCGGTAACGAGAAAGCTCGGATGAGGGGTTCGCGAAGTCCGTTGCTTGAAGTCCTGCGAGCGTCCGGACGGTACCGCGCCATACACCTGACATCGAACCGGTCTCGCCTGCACGGGCTGGTGAACGTGGCGCTCAATTCACGGCCACGCGACGGATTTTGGGCAGGAAAGGCGTGCCGGAATCGTGACACGGCCGGCATCCCCGCACAAGGGCCACCTCGAAGTGATGTGGATCACGTCAGGCTGTCAGCAAGAGTGCTCAGTGAGCCCGGTTCGCCTCGCGATGGACGGCATGGGTCTCGGCCGTACGATCCGCGTGCCCGAACTTGTCCGGGCTGACGACGAGGTGGATTTCCTTGATCCGTCCTTCGGTGAAGTCGAGTGCCGTGACTCCTCCCCCGGCTGAAGCCGGGGGCTTCTCGCTATGCCGGGTGGGCGTCGCGACGGACCAGCCCGGCCCGTAATACGTTGGTGGCTCCCACTGTGTCGGCCTGCGCGGTATGGCCGCAGGCGACGCAGTGGAACTTCTCCTGTGTGGGCCGGTTCTCCTCCGCGGTGTGCCCGCATTCGGGGCAGGTGCGGGAGGTGTTGCGGGGGTCCACGGCGATCACTTCCCGTCCGGCGCTTTCAGCCTTGGCATGCAGGATCGTCAGGAACACCCCCCAACCGGCATCAGCGATCGAACGGTTCAGCCCGGCCTTCGCCGCTGCCCCGTTGGGCAAGAACGCGCCTGACTGATCGGGGTCGGGCTTTGGTGCGGGGGCCCTGTTCATGTTGCGGATCTTGAGGTCTTCGTGCGCGATGAAGTCGTGCGCACGGACCAGGCCCAGGGCGGTCTTGTGTGCGTGGTCGAGCCGCTGACGCCGGACCTTGCCATGCAGCTCGGCGACCTTCTCCACGGCGCGCTGGTGGTTGGCGGTGCGGTCCTTGGCCTTACGGCGCGGAAACCGGGACAGGGCCTGCTGCGCGGCTTCGAGCTCGCGGGGTCATGCGGCGGCGCACCGCTGAGCACTGTCAGGGACTACATCGACAACCAGAAGCGGCCAGCCTGACCATCACCCCGCAGACGCAGGGAACTCCGGCGCTTCGCGCCTCCGGACCGAGGATCGCTTTCCCGCCCGGCCTGAAGGCCGGGGTTCCCGGCGAAGATCAAGGGATGGAATGTCGAGCTCAGTTGCAGCACGGCTCCAGGTCGAGCCGTCGCACCGGGACACTGTCGCTCTCCCGAACCTGTTTCAGCGGATTTTCCACTGAGCAATCTGGGCGATGACACCGCCTGGCGCTTCCCTGCACTCTGGTCTTGAAGCGTGTTCTGCGTGCGTGGAGGGGGTCTTCACGCGAATTGCTGGTGCGGCCGCATCGGAACTGGAAGGTCTTATATGTCGTCCAATCTCTTAGGGTTTTCTGGCGATTTCGACGTCATCGTCATCGGTGGCGGACCCGCCGGTGCGACTACAGCCGCGCTGCTCTCCAAGCGCGGACACCGTGTTCTCGTGCTCGACCGTGAGCGATTCCCCCGGTATCACGTCGGCGAGTCGCTCATTCCTGGCGTGATGGTTCCCATGGAGGAGCTCGGCCTGAAGGAGCGCATGGAGGCCAAGGGGTTCGAGCGTAAGTACGGCGGCACTCTGGTCTGGGGCAACAACGAGGTTCCGTGGAACTTCTCGTTCACCACGGGCGGTCGTATTCCCTACGCCTTCCACACGCGCCGTGCCGACCTGGACGCGCTGATTCTGGACCGGGCCCGTGAGCTGGGTGCCTTCGTCGTGGAGGACGCGACGGTGAAGGAGGCCATCGAGGAGGACGGTCGTGTCGTCGGCATCCGCTACGTGCTGCGCGGCCTCAACGGGACCCAGGAGGCCCGGGCCCGCCTGGTCGTCGACGCCTCCGGGCAGGCCCGTGTGCTGGGCCGGAAGTACTCCGAGATCAACTGGAACGAGCAGCTGCGCAACGTCGCAGTGTGGACGTACTTCGACAACTGCCACCGCCTGCCGGGCGACGAGTGGAGCAACATCCTCATCGAGGGCACCCAGGACGGCTGGTTCTGGGGCATCCCGATCGACAAGGGCGTCTTCAGCGTCGGTTACGTGACCCGTTCGGAGCTGGCGACCGAGTCCGACAAGTCTCTCGAGGACCTCTTCGAGTCCGAGATCGCCCAGACCACCAAGCTGAAGGATCTCCTCCGGGACGCGACCCAGGCCGCAGGCTACCGCTCCGCGCGCGACTGGTCGTACACCAACGAGCACTTCCACGGAAACGGCTGGGTCCTGGTCGGCGACGCCGCCGCATTCGTCGACCCGCTGTTCTCCACCGGTGTCGCGCTCGCGACCCTGGCGGCCAGCACGCTGTCCAAGGTCATCGACCAGATACTCCAGCACCCGGAGATCGAGGAGAAGGCGCTCGACCGGTACTCCACGGCGTACCAGGACTTCTTCCACGACATCCGCCAGTTCGTCGAGGGGTTCTACGACCGCTCGAAGACCAAGGGCTTCTACTTCAACATGGCCCAGGACATGATCGACCCCGATAAGCAGAACGACGCCGAGGTCGACTTCGTCAAGCTGATCTCCGGGCTCAGCGGTCGGCAGGGCGGTCTGTTCGAGCTCAACGTCGACGACCTCATCGATGAGGCCGCCTCGGCTCCGGCCACCGCCGGGGACTGACGCCGGGCAGCAGCAGGACGCAGCTCCTGGTGGTTGCGGGATCTCGGCCCGGATCCCCTCCACCAGGAGCTGCGACGTTCCACCGGAATGAGCTGGGGGCGGAGGTGTTCAGCCCGCCCGGCCAGGTGCTGTCACGGGCCTGCTCGTGGTTCGTGGACGGCGACCTCATCGGCGTCGGTGCGACCGGCTCGGCGGCACGCTTCACGATGATTCCTATGGATATTCGGGAGAAACGGCGGTGTAAAGACCTTCCATGCCTGTGCTGGTCATGCGTCCTCCAGTTTCCATCCGAGCTGAGTCTTGTGAATCAGGCCGTCGGCCGGATATTTGTTTTCATCTCACTCCCCAGTCGTCCGTTCGTTGACGATCCGACGAATGACCGGTTGACGGCCACATTGTCAGAGATCAGGGCCGGCGGGCATGAGGGGTCCCATTTTTCCACCCCGTGCAGTGCCGGCGCGAGGCACTGCGTGCGTCAAGGAGACCCCCTATTGCTAGTCCATTTCAAGTGATCCTCTAGCGGCGGCTGCTAAAGTTTCGACGAATTTCGTGCGAAAGAATTAGCGACGCCGACTGCTTGGAGTTATTGATGTCCGGGGGCATTATGGCGGAAGAGATCTATTCGGCCATCAAGGAATCGGCCCAGCTGGTCGATGCACCCTTTTCGCGTGACAAGGTGTGGCCGGTCCTGTCCGCATTCGAGGGTGGGTTCTCGGACGCCGGCGGGGTCATCTTCAGCCT
>NZ_JBIAPW010000052.1:0-38158 GCF_042888505.1 Streptomyces sp. NPDC002870 | reverse complement strand
CGCCGATGGTACTGCAGGGGGGACCCTGTGGGAGAGTAGGACGCCGCCGAACAATCTTTGTGGGAAAGCCCCGCACCATTTTGGTGCGGGGCTTTTCTGCGTTTAGGGTCCAAGTCATGCGCTATGACCTTGTGATCTTCGACAACGACGGTGTGCTCGTCGACAGCGAACCCGTCGCCAACACCATTCTGGCCGGCTACCTCACCGAGCTCGGGCACCCCACCTCGTACGAAGAGTCCATTCGTGACTACATGGGGGCAGCTGTGCACCGCGTGCACGATCTGGTGAAGGAGCGGACCGGACAGTCGTTGCCCGTGGACTTCGACGACACCCTGCATGCTCGCGTCTTTGCCGCCTTCGAGCGGGAGTTGACCGTCGTGGACGGCGTGACGGAGGTGCTGGAGAAGCTGGTCGCTGACGGGGTGTCGTACTGCGTCGCGTCGTCCGGGAGTCACGCGCGGATCCGGGTCGGGCACCGGAAGACCGGTCTTGACCGGTGGTTCGAGGACGGGACGGTCTTCAGTGCGCAGGATGTGGGGCGGGGGAAGCCGGCGCCGGATCTGTTTCTGTATGCCGCCGAGCGGATGGGGGTCGCACCGGAGCGGTGCGTGGTTGTGGAGGACAGTCCCCTCGGGGTGGCGGCGGCCAGGGCGGCCGGGATGGACGTGTACGGGTTCACGGCGATGACGGCGGCCGGGAAGCTCGATGGGGCCAATGGCTACTTCGGGGCGATGGGGGAGTTGCCCGCACTGCTTGCGTGATCTATCTACCCATGAGTATTTGAGCGGCCTACGCTGTGCGGCCATGACAGATGCGCGGTTGCGGCATGGTCGGGCCTCCTTGGGGTTGAGCTTCTTCGCGCAGGGAGTGGCCTTCGCGCTGCTGGTGACGCGTATCCCCGCCATCCAGGACCGGTACGGGATATCCGACGGGCTGCTGCCCGTGTTTCTGGCGGCCGTGCCCCTGCTCGCCGGGGTGGGCAGTGTGGTCACCGAGCGGCTGGTGAGGCGGGTCGCGCCGAGTGTCGTGCTGCGGTGGGCCCAGCCCGTCGTGGTCCTGGCGCTGCTCGGGGTCGCGGCCGGGAGCGAGATATGGCAGGTGGCGCTCGCGCTCGGCGTGTTCGGGCTGGCGGTGGGAGCGCTGGACGCGTCCATGAACATGCTCGGGGTGAGTCTGCAGCGGGCCTACGGGCGGAGCATCATGCTCGGCTTCCACGCGGCGTACAGCCTGGGCGGGATCGCCGGGGCCTCGCTCGCGTGGGTCGGTGCGCACTGGGATCTGTCGTTGCTCGTGTCGTATCTGCCGGTGGCCGGCGTGCTGTTGCCGGCGGCGCTGGTCGGGAGCCGGTGGTACGCGGACGGAGAGCGGGGCGGGGAGCAGAGCAGGGGGCCGAGTGGGGGTCGGGGTGGAGAGCGGGGTGGGGATGCGGCGCGGAAAGGGGCCCTGGAGGGGCAGGGGGTTGCCTTCAAGCTGTTGTTGCCGCTGTGTCTGGTCATGACCTTCGCGTACATCGGGGACTCGACCGTCTCGAATTGGAGCGCGAAGTATCTGCAGGACGTGCTGGGGAGTTCGGAGGAGCTCGCGACCGTTCCGTACAACGCCTACATGGTCACGACGCTGCTCGGGCGGGCCGTCGGGGATCTTGGGGTGCGGCGGTTCGGGGCGGTGGCGGTTGTGCGGTGCGGGACCGTGCTCGCGGCGGCCGGGTTCGGGGTGGTGGCCGTGGCGCCGGGGGCCTGGGCGGGAATTCTCGGCTTCACGATGCTGGGGCTCGGGCTGTGTGTGATCGTGCCGCAGACGTTCGCGGCGGCGGGGCGGCTGGCTGTGGAGAGCGGCGGTCCTGGGGCGAGTGATGCGGCCGTGGCGCGGCTGAACGTATTCAACTATGTGGGGTTTCTGGTCGGTTCGCCCTTGGTGGGGGCGCTCGGGGATGCGTGGAGCTATCGCTGGGCGATGGTCGTTCCCATGGTGTTGGTGCTGGTGACGTTGCGGTATGCCCGGTCGTTCGAAACGCAACAAGCCGGATACGGTGGCGGGCATGAGCGGCCGCGGGTTGTTGATGTGGGACGAGGCGGTAACGAAGTATGACTTCGGGCACGGCCATCCGATGGATCCGGTGCGGCTCGCGCTGACCATGGGGTTGGTGCGGGCGTACGGGCTTGATCGTGAGGTCGATGTGGTGGCCGCCAAGCCGACCGGGGACTCGACGCTCCGGCTCGTACACCGCGAGGACTATGTGGCGGCGGTGCGGGCGGCGTCGGCGGATCCCCGGGCCGCGGACCAGGCGTACGGGCTGGGCACGATGGACGACCCGGCGTTCGTGGGGATGCATGAGGCGTCGGCGCTGATCGCGGGGCAGTCGGTGGGGGCGGCGGAGGCGGTGTGGCGCGGGGAGTCGGCGCACGCGGTGAACTTCGCGGGCGGGCTGCATCATGCGATGCCGGGTTCGGCGGCGGGGTTCTGCATCTACAACGACGCGTCGCTGGCCATTGCCCGGCTGCTGGAGCTGGGGGCGGAGCGGGTCGCGTATGTGGATGTCGATGTGCATCACGGCGACGGGGTGCAGGCGACGTTCTGGGACGACCCGCGGGTGCTGACGGTGTCGCTGCACGAGCATCCGCGGACGCTCTTTCCGGGGACGGGATGGCCGGAGGAGACGGGAGCGCCGGGGACCGGCGAGGGCAGCGCGGTGAATCTGGCGCTGCCGGCGGGGACGGGCGACGCGGGGTGGCTGCGGGCGTTTCACGCGGTGGTGCCGGAGTTGCTCGCGGACTTCCGGCCGCAGGTGCTGGTGACTCAGCACGGGGCCGATACGCACTTCGAGGATCCGCTGGCGCATTTGGCTGTGTCGTTGGATGCGCAGCGGGCCGTGCAGACCTCTTGTCACGCGTTGGCGCACGAGTACGTGGACGGGGGGCGCTGGGTCGCCCTGGGGGGCGGCGGGTACGCGGTGGTGGACGTGGTGCCACGGTCGTGGACGCATTTGGTCGGGATCGCGGGGCATGCGCCGGTGGAGCCGGAGTCGGTGATTCCGTCGTCGTGGCGGGATGAGGTGTATGCGCGGACGCGGCGGGTGGCGCCGGGGCGGATGACGGATGGGCGGGAGCCGGTGTGGCGGGCCTGGGAGGAAGGGTACGACCCGGCGGATCGCGTTGATCAGGCGGTGCTGGCTACGCGGCGGGCGGTGTTTCCGTTGCGGGGGCTGCTGGCGTAGGGGGTGCGGGTGCCGGGCCCCCGGTTGTGGGGGCCGCGGGGCGGGCCCGGGGTTCCCCGGTGGCGGGAGTCTGCGGGGCGGGTCCCCGGCCTCGGTTGTGGGGGTCCGCAGGGCGCGTCCCAGGTCCCGGGTCCACGTGGCGGGAGTCTGCGGGCGGGGCCGCCCGGTCCTGGGTGCCGACGTCTGCGCGGTGCGGGCGTTCCCCGTGCGGGCTTTCGCGGTGCGGCCCTGCGCGGTGCGGCCCTGCGCGGTGTCGGCATTCGCGGTGTCGGCAATCGCGGTGTCGGCGTTCGCGGGGCGGGCCCTGGGCGGGGCGCCGGCTTTCGAAGTGCTGCCCTTCGCGGTGCCGACATCTGCGCGGTGCCGACGTCTCCGGGTTCTGCCGTTCGCCGTGCTGGCACTCGCCGTGCTGCCCGTTCGCAATGCGGCCGTTCGCGGTGCGACCGGGCCGCTGCGCGGCGTGCCCATTCTCCGTTACGCCAACTGTGCGGCGTGACCAGCCTTTTGGCCCGCCGGATCAGAGCCGTGCGGGAGCATCAGCAGCGTGTTGAGTACCGGAGCGTTACGTGCGCATCTCCTGGCTGCTCGCTTGGCCGGGCCCGTCGCCACGTCGCGGGAGGAGAGTCTGCGCAGTTATCGGCTCTTCGCCGCCAGGGATCCCCGCGTCACCCTCGGGCTCGATCCCGAATGGGACTGGGGCGAGCGTGACTTGATCGCGCTGATGGCCGACAAGTGCGGGGTTTCTGACGACCCCCAACACACCGCCGGGCCCGATGTCATCGATCCGGAGCGGACGTTGAGTGGGCTCGTCGCGTTCGCCGAGAGGCTTGGGAAGGTGGCCGCCCGGCGCGGTGCCGTGCTGTTCGGGACCGGTCATCCGCATCGGCTGCTCGGGTTCTACGCCGAGCTGGCAGACGCTTTGTCGGCGGCGGGGTGTCTCGTACTCACCCCCGCGCAGGGGCGATGTGTCGACATAACGACCCGGTTCGGCGTACGCACGTACAACCTTGAATACGCGCGAGGAGTCGCGCTGATGCGGGAACCCGGCGCACGGGGGGCCGGCAGTGGGACCGGCGCACATACCCACTCACCGCTCCCGGTTCGGGTCGCCCTGGAGGGCGTCGCGGAGTGCGGCGGACCGCTGCCCGAGCTGGTCGTCGGGGACCATGGCTGGGTCTGCGGGGCAGGTCAGCTGGGGATTGAGGCCATCGGCCTGGCCGATACGGACGATCCCGCGCTGTTCGTCGGCGAGGCCGAGGGGCGGGTGTCCGTAGCCGTTCCGCTTGATGACGCTGTGCGGTCTGATTACTACCGACCGCTTACTCGCTATGTACTCAATCGAGCGTGTCTGTCACAGTAGGCGGCCGATGGCTGCTCCTCTTCCCCACTCGCATCACCCGCCCCTAGTCTGGGGAGTGAGCGCACAGCGACGAAGAGTCACCGGAGGGGAAGCCGGTGTGCGTCGTGTGCGGAAGGTACAGGTGGGTCATGGCTGCTGGCAGCGAGAGGCCTCTTAACGAGGTCAAGTTCCTTACCGTGGCGGAAGTCGCCTCGGTGATGCGAGTGTCGAAGATGACCGTGTACCGGTTGGTGCACAGCGGTCATCTGCCGGCGATCCGGGTGGGCAGGTCCTTCCGGGTTCCGGAGCAAGCGGTTCACGAGTACCTCCGCGAATCCTTCGTGGGGGTGGAATCCGCGTAGGCGGGGCCGGTCGGTTCCCCTCGGATTACGTCCCTCACTCGGCGGCAGGTAGGCTAGGCCGACGTAGGTCGTGTGGGCCCAGACGCCCCGCACCGAGTGAAGAGAAGTGAGCGAGGGTAGTCGTGGGCTCTGTTATCAAGAAGCGGCGCAAGCGGATGGCGAAGAAGAAGCACCGCAAGCTGCTCAAGCGCACCCGCGTTCAGCGTCGTAACAAGAAGTAAGCGACAGGCTGTACGTGTCGCCGCGGCCCTTCCACCAGAACGGTGGGAGGGCCGCGGTGTGTTTTGGCGACCCACTTTTGCGTCCATTTCTGCGACGCCGACGAAAGTGCGTCGTGCGGTCATCACAGCGCAACACCGAACCGCTACGGTGACGCGTAAAGGTGGACCTAGGCGGACCTATGGGAAGGCGCTGGTCTTGGGGAAGGTCGTGCTCGTCACCGGAGTGGCCCGGCAGCTCGGAGGCCGTCTCGTACGGCGCATCCAGCGGGATCCCGAGGTGGACCGGGTGATCGGCGTCGACGCGGTGGGCCCCCAGCATCATCTGGGCGGGGCCGACTTCGTCCGCGCGGACATCCGCCAGCCCGCGATAGCGCGGGTGCTGGCCGAGTATGCCGTCGACACCGTCGTGCACATGGACGTCACGGGTACGCCGCTCGGCGCCGGCGGCCGTACGACGGTCAAGGAGACCAACGTCATCGGCACCATGCAACTGCTCGGAGCCTGCCAGAAGTCGCCGACGGTCAAGCGGCTGGTGATCAAGTCCAGTACGAGCGTGTACGGCTCCGCGCCCCGCGACCCCGCCGTCTTCACCGAGACCACCCCGCCCAAGTCCCTGCCGAGCGGCGGCTTCGCGAAGGACGCGGTGGAGGTCGAGGGATACGTACGCGGCTTCGCCCGGCGGCGGCCCGACGTCGCGGTGTGCGTGCTGCGCTTCGCGAACATCCTCGGCCCGTGCGCGGACTCCCCGCTCGCCGAGTTCTTCTCGCTGCCCGTCATGCCGACCGTCTTCGGCTACGACCCCCGGCTGCAGTTCGTCCACGAGGATGACGTGATCGACGTGCTGCGGATCGCTCTGCACGAGCCGCGGCGCGGAACGCTCAACAGCGGCACGTTCAATGTCGCGGGCGACGGCGTGCTGCTGCTCTCGCAGTGCTCACGGCGGCTGGGGCGGCCGACGATGCCGGTGCTGCTGCCCGCCGTCACCTGGGTCGGCTCCGCGCTGCGCACGGTCGGGATCACGGACTTCTCGCCCGAGCAGATCCGGCTGCTCACGCACGGCCGGGTGGTGAGCACTTCGCAGATGCGCGAGACACTTGGCTTTGACCCGAAGTACACGACCGCGGAGGCCTTCGCGGACTTCGCCCGCAGCCGGGGGCCGGGGCTGTTGCCGCCGGAGACCCTGGCGAGGGCGGTGGACAAGGTGGCGGAGGCGCTGCCCTTCGTGGGCGGTGCGCATGCGCGTACGAGAGCCGGGCAGACGGATGCCACGGCCCAGGCCGCCCGGAACGCCAAAACCACGCAGACCACGCAGACCACCAAGCCCACCAAGACGACTCAGAGCGACGCCGAATAAGGAGCGCAGCCAACGATGGCGGACGCCAAGGTCATTCCGTTCGACGACGACCGTTCGCGCGGCAGCGCGCAGCGATCGGCGCGGCGGCGCCCCGCGGGGGGCGGCCGCCGGAAGGCCGAGCCCGCGGCGGTACGCGAGGTTCCGGTCAGCCCCGTGCCTGCTCAGGGGCCGGTGCGGGCTGCCGAATCGATTGGCCAGGAGCCACCGGCGGCCAAGGAGCGGGTGGGCGTGAGCGCCGGCTGGGAGCGGCGGATCGCGGGCGGTCTTGCGTTCCTGCGCCGCCGGGTCACCGGTGACTATGAGGTCGACGAGTTCGGGTACGACAAGGAGCTCACCGACCAGGTCCTGATGTCGCTGGTCCGGCCGCTGTACGAGAACTACTTCCGGGTCGAAGTGAAGGGCATCGAGAACATCCCGTCCGACGGCGGGGCGCTGGTGGTGTCCAACCACTCGGGGACGCTGCCGCTGGACGGGCTGATGATGCAGGTCGCCGTCCACGACAACCATCCGGCGGGCCGTCATCTACGGCTGCTCGCCGCGGACTTGGTTTTCATGCTGCCGGTGGTCAACGAGCTGGCTCGCAAGGCCGGTCACACCCTGGCGTGCACCGAGGACGCGGAGCGGCTGCTGCAGCGCGGTGAGGTCGTCGGGGTGATGCCGGAGGGCTTCAAGGGCATCGGTAAGCCGTTCAGCGACCGCTACAAGCTTCAGCGGTTCGGGCGCGGCGGCTTTGTGTCGACGGCGCTGCGGGCGGGGGTGCCGATCGTGCCGTGCTCGATCGTCGGGGCGGAGGAGATCTACCCGATGATCGGCAACGCGAAGACGCTGGCGCGGCTGCTGGGCTTCCCGTACTTCCCGATCACGCCTACGTTCCCGTGGCTCGGGCCGCTGGGTGCGGTGCCGCTGCCGACGAAGTGGACGATCCAGTTCGGCGAGCCGATCCCGACGGACGGGTATCCGCCGGAGGCGGCGGAGGATCCGATGCTGATGTTCAACCTGACGGACCAGGTGCGGGAGCAGATCCAGCACACGCTGTACAAGCTGCTGGTGCAGCGCCGGTCGGTGTTCTTCTGAGACCTGGGCTGCCGCGCGGCGGTGCGGTGCTCGGCGGACGGAGTCCGGCGCAGCTGTCCGAAGCCCGCGGAGCGGCGCGAGGGCGGCAGACAGGAGAGGTCAAGCTGCTGGTGCAGCGCCGGTCGGTGTTCTTCTGAGACCTGGCTGCTGCTGGTACCTGGGCTTCCTCGGGACATGCGTGAGGGCGACTGCTCCCCCTCGGAGCAGCCGCCCTCACCTGTGACCTATTGATCGTCCTCGCTCTCGAAGCCAAGCCCCGGCAGGATCCCCGGCAGCAGCGGCGGGATCGTGACATCCGGCTGCGGCGGCGTGGAGTGCTTGCCGGACGGGGGCGGTGACGCGCCGTTCGCCGGGGGGTCGAACAAGCCGCCCGTGTTCCCGCCGAGCAGGCCCTCGTCCGCCGTGGTGCCCGAACCGGACGGGCGCGGCCAGCCGACCTCGCCGGGGTGGTTGTCGCCCGTCCCGGTTGCGGACGGTGTCGTAGGCCCAGGGCCCGAGGTCCGGCCGGTGTCCTGCGTGGCCGAGTCGGGCTGCTGCGAGGCGCGGCCCTTCTCCGGGGGCCGGGGCAGCATCGACTCCAGCGGGCCGACCTCCTGGTCTATGGCCTCGAAGACGGAGTTCACCTCGTCGCCGACATCGGTCAGCTGGACCGGCAGCCGGTCGCGAAGTCCGTTCCACGCGTCGCGGTGGGACCGGGAGAACGAATTGAGCGTCGCCATCGGGCCGAGCGACCCGTCCCGTTCGTACGCCGCGCTCAGCAGGCGGTGTCCCTCGCTGGCGTCGTGCCGCATGCCGTTGAGCGCGCGGCGGACCTCGCCGAGCGACTCGTGGTCCATGTCGCCCGCCCGGCCGCGCTCCATGAGGCGGCGGGCCTCGCTGAGGCGGGTGGAGGCCTGGTCGAGGTAGAGCCCGCCGCGGTCGGAGTCGTCGTCCGCCATGCCGAGCTTGAAATCTTCCATGCCACGCTTCAGCCCGTACAGCGAGTCACCCGGAAGGGCCTCGGAACTGGCAGCAGCCACTCCGCTGAACGCCCCCGCGGCGACGCCGACGGTGAGACCGCCGGCTGCGATCCCCTTCGACCAGCGTGAGCGCGGGCGCATTTTCCGGAGCCGGGAGGCCCGATGGGCGCCTCGGCCGGTCGTCCGCTGCCCGGGCACCGTAGAGCCCGCGGACGCACCTCCCGAGGCGAACATCTCTTCCATGGCAGCCACGAGCTGTGCTCGCTGCACCACCTTGACCTCGGGGTCCAGCTCCGGTTTCGGCAGCTCGCCGAGACCGTTCACCAGAGCCAACAGCCGTCCGTGCTCGGTCGGTTCGACCGATTCCGCGGGCTGCTCGGCCGCCTGGTCTTCCAAGGCCTGGGCGAAGGCGTTCGCCCGCCGGTGCGCCGAAACTTGTCCGATCACTGGCGGCACCTCCTCTCGTCATGACGATCGACTCCCCTCGGGGTCCGGAAGGTTGCACGCCTTGAGCACATCCACACGATCGAGTGAGTGGCTGTGGGCATGGCGTGACCACAGGGAGTCTGCATCCCGCACAACGAGCGTCGCGGCACTTGGGTTACGCGCGACAGATGATCGGACCAGTGCGTCATCGAGGCGTCACCGATTGTGAGTTGAGGGTTCAGCGGGCGTCGTCGGGGAGGAGCCGGGCCAGGGTACGCACCGCTCGGTACTGGAGGGTTTTGATCGCGCCCTCGTTCTTGCCCATCACTCTGGCCGTCTCGGCGACCGAGAGGCCCTGCAGGAAGCGCAGGGTCACGCACTCCTGCTGCTGAGGGTTGAGCTTGCGGACCGCTTCCAGCAGCGCGGCGTTCGACAGGGACTCCAGGACGGAGTCTTCGGGGCTGCGCTCGACCTCGTTGGCGTCGAGCATTTCGCCGGTGGTCACTTCCAGCCGGAAACGGCTGGACTTGAAGTGGTCGGCGACCAGATTGCGGGCGATCGTGACCAGCCAGGCGCCGAAGTCGCGGCCCTGCCAGGTGAAGGTGGAGATACGGCGTAAGGCGCGCAGGAAGGTCTCGCTGGTGAGGTCCTCGGCCGTCGCCTTGCCGCCCACGCGGTAGTAGATGTAGCGATAGACGGTGTCGCTGTACTGGTCGTAGAGACGGCCGAAGGCGTCGGCCTCGCCCGCCTGGGCGCGCTCGACCAGGTCCATCATGCGGGCGCTGTCGCTGTCGGCGCTGGGCCGGCGGGCGGTGGTCGAGGCGCCGGAGCCTCCCCGGCTGCCCCGTCTGCCGACCTCCCGCCCGCCGCCCGACCTCCGCCCCTCGACGACGGCACTGCGCCCCGGCACCTTCTCGATGCCGTCGGCCAGGGCGTAGCAGGGGGCGGCAGGGCCGCTTACGGCAAGGCGGGGCGTGGCGAATGCGGGGACGGCGTACGCGGTGGGGACGAAGCCGCGCAAGTGGTCGAGGACCGCTGCGCGCAGCGTAGCCAGGCCCGAGGCGTCAACCCCGACGTGTGGGTACACGGGACTCCCAGAGGCAGAGCTTCCATCACGTGCAGTGCGGGATCATTCACCCGTCGTGATGACTGGTGGGATCCTTCATGCGTCTGAGGAGAATAACGCTTCGTACAGGCAGTGCTACACCCAGTTGCCCAAATCGTCGTTTCCGTCGCTTCTCTTACGCCTCTGCGGCGCATCAAGTAACACTTTGTGAGCGCTTGTTGATCGAATTGCGACACGATCTGTCTTATCGTGCGGTGAGTTGTGCCCGGCCGGTGGCAACAGGACTGGCCGGGGGCCTGCCCGGGTAGGGGGCCCGGATTGGCCCCCGGCGCGTCGTCCGCCCCGGCGTGGGCCGAAGGGGTCAGCCGAAGTCGGCCCACAGTCGGCCGAAGTCGGCGGAAGCCTCCGGAGGGGGCAGCCAGACGGGTCAGCCGCAGCGGTCAGTCGCAGCGCTAGCCGCAGCGTTCAGCGGCGGCGGCGGTGCAGGGCGACCGCGGCGGCCGTCCCGCCCGCGATGGCGCCCACGCCGGCCGCGGCCGGGATGCCGACCTTGGCGGCCTTGCGGCCTGTCCGGTAGTCACGCAGCCGCCATTCGAGCGCACGTGCGTGCTTGCGGAGCTTGGTGTCCGGGTTGATGGCGTACGGATGTCCCACCAGCGAAAGCATCGGGATGTCGTTGTGCGAGTCGCTGTACGCCGCGCAGCGCGTCAGGTCCAGGCCCTCGGCGGCGGCCAGCGCGCGCACCGCCTCTGCCTTGGCGGGACCGTGCAGCGGCTCGCCCACGAGCTTGCCGGTGTACACGCCGTCCACCGACTCGGCGACGGTGCCCAGTGCGCCGGTCAGGCCGAGGCGGCGGGCGATGATCGTCGCGGTCTCCACCGGAGCCGCGGTCACCAGCCAGACCTTCTGGCCCGCGTCGAGGTGCGCCTGGGCGAGGGCGCGGGTGCCGGGCCAGATGCGGTCGGCCATGTACTCGTCGTAGATCTCCTCGCCGATGCTCATCAGCTCGGAGACGCGGTGGCCCTTGACGATGGACAGGGCGGACTCGCGGACGTCCTGCATATGCTCCGGGTCCTCGACGCCGGCGAGCCGGAACCACGTCTGCTGCCAGGCGAACCGGGCCAGTTCGCGGCGCTGGAAGAACTTCCGCTTGTACAGGCCGCGGCCGAAGTGGAAGATCGCGGCGCCCTGCATCACGGTGTTGTCGAGGTCGAAGAAGGCTGCGGCCCGGTCGTCCCCGGTGACGGGGAACTCCGGTTCGCGGGCCGGGGCAGTGCCGTCCCGAGCCTCGAGTGCGTCGAGCGCCTCGAGTTGCTGCGACGACTTGCGCGCTGCCTCGGCCGCTGCCTCGCCTGCGAGCACGCTCCGCGCGGTGGCGGAGCGTCTACGGGGGGTGAGCCATCCCAGTGCGGCCATGTCGTGAGCATAGCCAGTCTGTTCGTCACTTCCCGACACGCCGGAATGCCATGGCGTGAACTCTCCGCGACCGGTCCGTTAAACGGGTGATTCCGTATGTACCGGACTGGGGGCCCCACCGCGCGGACGCGGGCGGAGAATGGCTGCATGAGTCCTGTGTTGCGGCGTACCAAGAAGAAGGCCGGCGAACGCGTGGTGACGCTGATCGGGAAGCCGGGATGTCACCTCTGTGACGACGCGCGGGCCGTGATCGAGGAGGTGTGCACCGAGACGGGTGCGTCCTGGGAGGAGAAGGACATCACTCAGGACGAGGCGCTGCACCGGGCGTACTGGGAGCAGATTCCGGTTGTCCTGGTCGACGGGGAGCAGCACACCTTCTGGCGTGTCGACGCCGGGCGACTGCGCCGCGCGCTGGGGGCGTGACCGGAATGTTCGTCACGATCGGGGCCGTTCTGGCGGGAATTCTCCGGCGGGCACGGCTCTATCGGGACCCGATGCGGGCAGGGCACAGTGGGCTGTCTCGGGGCATATTCGTGAGGAGTGTGTGCGGTCTTGCACCCTTCGGATCTTCAACGGACCGGTGCGGTTCGTGGTTCCTGGGTCGCGCGCCCGAATCGCGTGACCCCGGTCACTTTGCACGGACAAAACGGACACCATCTTTGTGCACGCGTTCACAAAGACATAGCCTGCATTCGACGGGGCGGTCCTTGGACGTACGGCCGCCTGCAGCCTCGCTCATCCCGCAGGAGCACCGTGGCAACTGGCCGAAATCACAGACCGGCGACCCGTAGCCGAGGAATCCCCGAGGCCACCGTCGCCAGGCTTCCGCTGTACCTGCGCGCCCTGACCGCGCTGTCCGAGCGGTCCGTGCCCACGGTCTCGTCCGAGGAGCTCGCGGCCGCGGCCGGGGTCAACTCCGCGAAGCTGCGCAAGGACTTCTCCTACCTCGGCTCCTACGGGACGCGGGGCGTCGGTTACGACGTTGAGTACCTCGTCTACCAGATCTCCCGCGAGCTGGGCCTGACCCAGGACTGGCCGGTCGTCATCGTCGGCATCGGTAACCTCGGCGCCGCGCTCGCCAACTACGGCGGGTTCGCCTCCCGCGGCTTCCGCGTCGCCGCGCTGATCGACGCGGACCCGTCGATGGCCGGCAAGCCGGTGGCCGGGATGCCCGTCCAGCACACCGACGAGCTCGAGAAGATCATCAGTGACAACGGGGTGTCGATCGGTGTCATCTCGACGCCCGCAGGCGCGGCGCAGCAGGTGTGCGAACGCCTGATCGCGGCCGGCGTCACCTCCATCCTCAACTTCGCCCCCACCGTCCTCTCCGTGCCGGACGGCGTGGATGTGCGCAAGGTCGACCTCTCGATCGAGCTGCAGATCCTCGCCTTCCACGAGCAGCGGAAGGCCGGCGAGGAGGCCGAGGCCGCGGCAGGCCGGAAGGGACCGGACGGGGACATGCCCGCCGTGATGCCGGCATGAGCCTTCTGGTCGTCGGACTGAGCCACCGCAGTGCGCCGGTGAGCGTGCTGGAGCGGGCCTCGCTCGCCGCGGACACGCAGATCAAGCTGCTCCAGGACACGCTGGCCGCGGAGCCCGCGGCCGAGGCGGCGGTGCTTGCCACGTGCAACCGCATCGAGCTGTACGCGGACGTGGACAAGTTCCACGCGGGTGTCGCCGAGCTGTCGACGCTGCTGGCGCAGCACAGCGGGGTCGGGCTCGAGGAGCTCACTCCGTATCTCTATGTGCACTACGAGGACCGGGCCGTCCACCACCTCTTCTCGGTGGCGTGCGGGCTCGACTCCATGGTCGTCGGCGAGGGACAGATCCTCGGGCAGATCAAGGACGCGCTCGCGCTGGGCCAGGAGACGCACACCGCGGGCCGGCTGATCAACGACCTCTTCCAGCAGGCGCTGCGCGTCGGCAAGCGCGCGCACAGCGAGACCGGGATCGACCGGGCGGGCCAGTCGCTCGTCACGTTCGGCCTGGAGCAGCTGGCGGACGGCGCGGACGTCGAGGGCTGGGCCGCGGGCAAGCGGGTGCTGGTCATCGGCGCGGGCTCGATGTCCTCGCTTGCGGCGACGACGCTGGCGCGGCTGGGCGTACGAGAACTCGTCATCGCCAACCGGACGCTGGAGCGCGCGGAGCGGCTGGCGGCGGTGCTGAACGAGCCGGGCGGGATGACGGTGCGTGCGGTGACGATGGCCGCTGTCGCCGAAGAGCTGACACGTGCCGATGCGGCGGTGTCCTGCACGGGTGCGACAGGCCTGGTCCTGACGGCGGAATCGGTCGCGGCGGCACTCGCGGTCCCGTCCGCCCCGCAGGCGCGGGACGATCTGCGCGCCCCGGACGGCAGTCTGGTGGCCCGCCTCGCGGCGATGGCGGCGAGGGACGGGCGTATCGCGGACCGCTCGGCGTCGTCGGGCTCCGGCGTCGCGGACGCGGGCGCGGGCGCGGGCGCGGCGGGCGCGTACGGCCGTACGGCCGCGGACGACCCGGCCGCGCAGCCCGGCCAGGCCGCATCCCCGGCCGCCGGTACCCCCTCCGGCTTCGCCGGGCCGGAAGCCCGGACCGCGGACAGGTCCGATGCGGGCTCCGCCCCGAGCCCCGCGCCTCAGACTCCCCCAGACTTCGTCCCCGGGGACCCCCAGGGGCTGAATCTTCCAGCCCGTCCGGCGATTGCGGACATGGCCGAAGGGCGTGCCGACGGCGGGCTCGCTGAGAGCTGCCCTGTGGGGCTGGACCAGTTGCACGCTGAGGACCTTGCGCAGCACGGGACCTGGGTCGACAACGCGGACCGGGCCGCCCGCCGCGTCGTCGTAGCGGCCGGCCGGGAGACCCGCACCGCGGGCGTACGGCTCGCGTTGCTCGATCTGGCCATGCCGCGGGACATCGACGGCGCCGTCCACCGGCTCGCCGGGGTCCGGCTCGTCGACATCGAGTCGCTCGCAGAGGCCTCCGCCGACGCCCCCATGGCCGCCGACGTGGACCAGGTGCGCGGCATCGTCTCCGACGAAGTCGCCGCCTTCGGCGCCGCCCAGCGCGCCGCGCACATCACGCCGACCGTCGTCGCCCTGCGCACCATGGCGGCGGATGTCGTCGCCGGTGAGGTCGCCCGGCTCGAAGGCCGTCTCCCCGACCTGGACGACAAGGAGCGCGCCGAGATCACCCAGACGGTGCGCCGCGTCGTCGACAAGCTCCTGCACGCGCCCACCGTGCGGGTGAAGCAGCTCGCGAGCGAGCCCGGCGGCGCCGGGTACGCGGACGCGCTGCGGACACTTTTCGACCTCGACCCGGAGACGGTCGCCTCCGTCAGCCGGGCCGACATGAATGACGCCGATGTCAAGAACCGAGGGCGAGTATGACCGAGAGGGCCGAAAGGCCACTGAGGCTCGGGACCAGGCGCAGCGCGCTGGCCATGGCCCAGTCCGGGCAAGTGGCTCAGGCGGTGCGCCAGTTGACCGGCCGTGCCGTCGAGCTCGTCGAGATCACCACGTACGGGGACACCTCCCGTGAGAATCTCGCACAGATCGGCGGTACGGGAGTCTTCGTCACCGCACTGCGGGACGCCGTGCTGCGGGGTGACGTCGACTTCGCCGTTCACTCGCTGAAGGACCTGCCCACCGGGCAGCCCGTCGACCTGACGCTCGCGGCCGTGCCGCCGCGCGAGGACCCGCGGGACGCGCTGGTGGCACGCGACGGCCTGACCTTCGCCGAGCTGCCGTCCGGCGCTCGCGTCGGCACCGGCTCGCCGCGCAGGATGGCGCAGCTCAACGCCTACGCCCGCAGCCACGGCATGGCCATCGAGATCGTGCCGATCCGCGGCAACGTCGACACCCGGATCGGATATGTACGCAGCGGGGAGCTGGACGCCGTGGTGCTTGCCGCGGCCGGGCTCAACCGCCTCGGCAGGAGCGACGACGTCACCGACTTCCTGTCCGTCGACTTCGTCCTGCCCGCCCCCGGCCAGGGGGCCCTGGCGATCGAATGTGCCGCCGGCAACACCGGAACAGGTACAGACCTCGCCGCCGCACTCGCCGAGCTCGACGACCCGGAAACCCGGGCCGCCGTGACCGCCGAGCGTTCCCTGCTCGCCGCCCTGGAGGCCGGCTGCTCCGCACCTGTGGGTGCGCTGGCCGACCTGCTGGCCGACGGACAGGTTGTCACTGAGATGCGCCTGCGCGGCGTCGTCGGTACAACCGACGGCTCGACGCTGGTGCAGCTGTCCACCACCGGTCCCGTACCCACGTCGCTCGGCGACGCCATCGCGCTCGGTCGCGAACTCGCGTCCGAGATGCTCGCCAAGGGTGCGGCCGGTCTTATGGGGGAGCGAGCACTTTGAGCCCCACCGCCAATACATCCTCGACGTTCTCGGCACACGGGCACGTCACCTTCCTCGGCGCCGGACCCGGCGACCCCGGACTGCTGACACTGCGCGCCGTCGAGGCGCTCGCGCGCGCCGACGTACTGATCGCCGAGCCGGATGTGCTCGACGTCGTACGCAGCCATGCACGAGCGGGCGTAAGCACGCCTGAACTGACGGTTGTTGACGAGGCGTCAACAGCCGCCGGAATCCCCGTCCTCAGGGATGCGGCCAATCTTGTCATGGAGGCCGCACGGGGCGGCAAGCGGGTCGTACGAGCGGTGACCGGCGACCCGGGCCTGGACACCGACGCAGGTCAGGAGATGCTCGCGTGCGCCGCGGAGGGGATTACCTTCGAGGTCGTGCCGGGTGTCGCCACCGCGGTGGGCGTGCCCGCGTACGCCGGTGTGCCGCTGCGCGACGCGCAGGGTACGGACGTCCGCTTCGTCGACGCCCGTACCGCGAGCGAGCGGTGCTGGACCGAGGTCGGCGCGAGCGATGCCACGGTCGTCGTCTCCACGACGCTGGAGACGGTCGCCGCGGCGGCGGGTGAGCTGGTGGCCGCGGGCCGCAAGCCGGACACCCCGCTGACCGTCACCGTCGCCGGTACGACGACGCGCCAGCGGACGTGGACCGCGACGCTGGGCACGATCGCGCAGACGCTGAAGCAGGCGAAGGTGCTGCCGTCCCCGGAGGGCCATCGGCCCGTCATAGCCGTGGTCGGTGAGCGCAGTGCCGCCGCCCAGCGCGACCAGCTCGCGTGGTTCGAGTCCAAGCCGCTCTTCGGCTGGAAGGTGCTCGTACCGCGGACCAAGGAGCAGGCGGCTTCGCTCTCCGACCAGTTGCGTTCGTACGGCGCCGTGCCGCACGAGGTGCCGACCATCGCCGTCGAACCGCCGCGCACGCCGCAGCAGATGGAGCGCGCGGTCAAGGGCCTGGTGACGGGCCGCTATGAGTGGATCGCTTTCACGAGCGTGAACGCCGTGAAGGCGGTGCGGGAGAAGTTCGAGGAGTACGGGCTCGACGCCCGCGCTTTCGCGGGGATCAAGGTCGCCGCGGTGGGGGAGCAGACGGCCGCCGCACTGGTCGACTTCGGCGTCAAGCCGGACCTGGTGCCAAGCGGGGAGCAGTCCGCGGCGGGGCTGCTCGATGACTGGCCGCCGTACGACCCCGTCTTCGACCCGATCGACCGGGTGTTCCTGCCGCGCGCCGACATCGCCACGGAGACGCTGGTCGCCGGGCTGATCGAGCTCGGGTGGGAGGTCGACGACGTCACCGCGTACCGGACGGTGCGGGCGTCGCCGCCGCCGGCGGACACGCGCGAGGCGATCAAGGGCGGTGGCTTCGACGCGGTGCTGTTCACGTCGTCGAGCACGGTTCGGAATCTGGTCGGCATCGCCGGCAAGCCGCACAACGTGACCGTCATCGCGTGTATCGGTCCCGCGACCGCGAAGACCGCGGAGGAGCACGGCCTGCGGGTGGATGTGCTGTCGCCGGAGCCGTCGGTGCACAGGCTGGCGGAGGCGCTGGCGGAGTTCGGCGCGCAGCGGCGGGCGGCGGCGGTTGAGGCGGGGGAGCATGTGACGCGGCCGAGTGAGCGGCGGCCGGGGGGTCGCCGGAGACGGACGACGTAGCCCTGGCGGGGCGGGTTTCGCGGGGCGGGTGCGGTGGGGTGCGGCTCGCCTGCGGCGGGGCTGTTCCCCTACCCGCCCTCCCCCTACGCCCTGGCGGGCGTGGGAGGTACCCCCATCCCGAACTGGGGGCAAGCCCCCAGACCCCAGTACGCGCTGCGCGCGTGTCCTCAAACGCCGGACGGGCTGGATGTGCGGCTTGGCCGCACATCCAGCCTCGCCGGCGATTGAGGCGCGGGGTGCGGGGCGGAGCCCCGGTCAGGGCCGCACATCCAGCCCCGCCGGCGATTGAGGCGCGGGGTCTGGGGCGGAGCCCCAGGGAAGGCCCCGCGCCGACGGGCTGTCGGTACGTGGGGCCTCCCGACCGGCGTAGCGTTGCCGCTATGACTGCGTACGGATCCTTTCCCGGCGCGCGGCCGCGGCGGCTGCGCACGACCCCCGCGATGCGGCGCATGGTCGCCGAGACCCGGCTGCATCCCGCCGATCTGATCCTTCCCGCGTTCGTACGGGAAGGGATCAGCGAGCCCGTCGCCATCTCCGCGATGCCCGGCGTGGTGCAGCACACCCGCGATACTCTCCGTAAGGCCGCCGTCGACGCGCTTGAGGCGGGAGTCTCCGGAATCATGCTCTTCGGCGTGCCGGAGGACGAGAAGAAGGACGCCCTCGGGTCCGCGGGTCTGGACCCGGACGGGATTTTGCAGGTCGCCCTGCGGGACGTCCGGGCCGAGGTCGGGGACGAGCTCGTGATCATGTCGGACGTGTGCCTCGACGAGTACACGGACCACGGGCACTGCGGCGTACTGGACGAGCACGGCCGCGTTGACAACGACGCGACCTTGGAGCGGTACGCCGAGATGGCGCAGGTCCAGGCCGACGCCGGCGCCCATGTCGTCGGGCCCAGCGGCATGATGGACGGCCAGGTCGGCGTCATCCGCGATGCGCTCGACGCCATCGGCAAGGAGGACGTGTCGATCCTGGCCTACACGGCCAAATACTCCTCCGCCTTCTACGGCCCCTTCCGCGAGGCCGTCGGTTCCTCGCTCAAGGGTGACCGCAAGACGTACCAGCAGGACTCGGCCAACGTCCGTGAGTCCCTGCGGGAGTTGGCGCTGGACCTGGAAGAGGGCGCGGACATGGTGATGGTCAAGCCCGCCGGGCCGTACCTCGACGTGCTGGCCAAGGTCGCGGCCGAGGTGGACGTGCCGGTCGCCGCGTACCAGATCAGCGGTGAGTACGCGATGGTCGAGGCAGCCGCCGAGAAGGGCTGGATCGACCGGGACAAGGCGATCGCCGAGACGCTGCTGGGTATCAAGCGCGCGGGCGCGAGCATGATCCTCACCTACTGGGCGACGGAAGTCGCGCAGGGGCTCGGCGCAGGTCGCTGACGAAGGAACCTTCCCGACGGCCCGGTGCACGCACGCGCACCGGGCCCTCCGCCGTGCCGGTCACGCAACGGCGTAGTTCCCCAGGGCCGGTTCGAGCATGTCGAAGGCGCGGGCAGCCTCGTCCGCGACGGCCTGGGCGATGTCGTCGTCGGTACGGCCCGCGAGGGTGAGCTCCGGGATACGCCGGAACAGCACCCGGTGCACCGCGCCGAGCAGGGCCGCGGCAGACGCGGGCGTGAGCCGGGGTCCCGGCTCACGCCCGCGTGAGCAACGCGGCTGCGTCTACGGCGCGTTGAGCACCGTGCCGGTCAGGACCGGGCCGTGCGGTTCGCCCTCGTCGTCGGTGGGCTGGAGGCCCACGTACTCCGTCGGCTCAGCCTTCTCGTCACGGATCGTGGGCACGGTCACCTCCGCGCTGGTCTTCCCGGCCGGTACCGACACCCACACGTTGGCGTGCTCCAGCTGGGACAGGGGGACTTCACCGTCGGGGACATGGCCGATCAGGTCCAGCAGCCACTGCCGGTCGACGTCCTTGGTGGACAGCTCGGTGCGGTCCGGGACGGGGACGATCTGCAGCGTCTTCGTGATCTCCACGTCGGCGGGCACGGACAGGGAGATCTGCCACTTGAGGGGCTGGCCCTCGGTCACCTTGTCGGCGACAGGCTTCACCGTGATCTTGGGCATCGGGTCGTCGTTCTCGGCGGTGACCCCGCCGGCGTGCGAGCCGACGACGGCCCCGCGCACCGCCTTCACGAGCACGTCGTGGGAGACGTCCCAGGCGTACCGCTTGTTGCCCTTCACCTGCACCGACACGTCGATGCTGCTGCCACCGGGCCGCACTGTCACCAGCCGGTCCTTCGACTTGCCGGTGGCCGGGTCGAGGACGTACAGCCGGACCGTGCCGCTGCCCTTCCCGGACACGCGGACGGGCACCCGGTACGTGCGGACGCCCGAGTCGCCCTCCTTGACCTTGAGGCGACCGATGTCGACACGGGCCAGGGAGGCTTCCTTCACGGCGGGGGTGCCTGGGCTCCACGCCCAGGCGTCCATCAGCCACGCCTGTCCGGAGCGTGTGCGCGGGCTCAGCTCCAGAGAGGCGATGTGGCGCAGGTCGAGGCCGGCGCGGGTGGCCGCGGTGAGCGGTACGCGCACCTCGCGCGCCCAGTAGGAGGCGGTGCGGTCGCTGCCCGGGAGGCCGTCCACCTGCACGCGACCGAGGTTCGCCCGTTTGCCGGAAGCGTCGGTGACGGACACGTCGAGCTGCGTGCCGGTGGAGTTCGGCGGCACGAACACGCGCAGTGCGAGGTTCTTGGCCCCCTTGACGGAGAGAGGCTTCTCCGGACGCACCTTCACCGCCGAGCCCGGCGCGGACCAGCGCAGCGCCACGGCGCGGCGGCCGGTCTCGCGTTCCGGCGCCCAGTGCGCGAAGTGCGGCGAGGAGCCCCCCGCCTCCGCGTCCAGACAGGCGGCGCGCGGGTCGGGATCGATCGCGGAGCACAGCCGTCCGCCGGTCACCTTCACGGAGCCGTCCGGCAGGAAACCGGCGCCGCGGTTCGCACCGACCGCGTGGGTCAGCACCCGCGCGGGGTCGGCGGAGGGGGCGCGGCGGCCCGAGCCGTCGAGCAGCTCGCGCACCCGGTCGTCACCGGCGACGAACAGCCGGGCCGCGGTGGCGATGTAGGTGGCGCCGGCCCGGTGCTGCTGGTCGGCGGTCAGCCGGGTCGCGGTGCCCGGCGAGCACACCGGGTCCGGCTGCTCGGGGTCGTGCCAGAAGTCGTCGTTGGCGGGTGCCTGGGCCTGGCCCGGCGTCCACTCGCTGTTGAAGTAGTTGTGGTTGGCGCCGACCATGTAGACCGCGCTGTGCAGGGCCTTGCCCCGGCTGACGCCGCGGGTGCCGTCTGCGTACACCTGGCCCTGGAGATCGGAGACGTCGCCGTCGCAGCCCGGCAGGATCGTCAGCGACGGCACGTCCGCCACCGGGTTCTGGCCGAAGATCGTCGGTCCGATGAGCACGGTCCCGCGGATGTGCCAGCGCACCTTTCCGCGGTAGCCGTCCTGGCCGGCCGGGGGCGGGTAGAGGCTGTCCATGGCGGCTCGGTTGACGCCCTCGCCACCACGCGAGTGGCCGACGAGCAGGACGCGGGACAGGTCGGCCTTCGGCGCCTTGCGTACGGCCGCGGGCGCCGCGGACGGCTTGGCGGCCCAGTCGGCCCAGCGGGCCAGGTGGGTGCGCACCAGGGAGGAGCGCGCCTGCGCCCCGGCGTCCTCGAGGTTCCCGTCCTGGCCGTTGATGCCGTTGGCGGAGATCGACACGGTCACATAGCCCTGGGAGGCCAGCAGCTTCTGGTCGCGCAAGTAGCCCCGGTGGCTCGGGATCGGCTTGGAACCCTTGGCGCAGGGCCAGTCGATATTCGGCTCGTCGCTGCCCGGGACGTAGCAGGTGGCGTGCCGGCCGTGCAGGAACAGTGCGACCGGACGCTTGCCCTTGGCGTCCTTCGGTGCGACGACGACGCCGCGCATCTCGACGGGCGCGGGGAGGCCGGGCAGACGTATCGAGTCGAGCGAGTACTCGCCGGTGACCGTGCGGTACGTGCCCGGCTTGCCCGGGTCGACGGAGCCAGCCGGGAGCTGGGCGGGCGGCTTGGCGGCGGGTTGCGCGGAACGCCGGTCGCGGGCGCCTTCGGCCTTCTGGTCCAGCCGCCGGCCGGCCGCCAGGACCTGAAGGTCCGCCAGGTCTGCTGTGCGCGCCTCGGAGAGCGGCAACCGGAAGGTCCGGCCGTCCTCATCCGGCTCGGGCGCGCCGACCAGCTTGCCGTCGGCATGGAACTCCACGCGCGCGTTACCCGCGGGCACCGGCCGCGGGGAACGCCACTCCAGCGCGCTCTCCCCGTCGGTGTTCGTGATCCGCCAGCCGGGTGGCAGACCGTCCTCGTCGTTCGCCGCCGTGGCGGGCCGGACATCAGGTGGCTGCGGCTGGGCCTGCGCCACTGCCGGCGACACCCCCGCCACCGTGAGCACCGCTATCGCGGTGGCCCATATTCTCCGGGCACGTATCAACGCTCTCTCTCCTCAACCCCCCGACTGGGACGCCCGGTTGGGCCCGGGAGTCTCTTGACCCCGGAGGACGGGGAGAAGATCCCGTGGGTTGCCTGCGGGCGCGTGAACAGGGAGTGGCCACCGTGACTGTGGCGCGAAATGGGGCTCACATGGCTGACCGCGGGCCGGGGGGTGCGTTCTCCCCGGCCCGCGGTCTGTATGGGGGTGGCGTCAGCAGTACAGGTTGGAACCTGTCGGCACGCCCAGGATCTGCGTGAACCGCGTGTAGTTGTTCACGCGGCTCTGCACCTGCGCCGGATTCTTGCCGTCGCATTCGAGCGAGCCGTTGATGGAGCGGATGGTCTGGCCGAAGCCCGCCTGGTTGACCATCGCGTTGTGCGGGGTCATCGTGCCGGGACCGTTCTGGGTGTTCCAGTACCAGAGGCCGGTCTTCCAGGCGACCGCGGCGTCGTTCTGGACAAGCCAGGGGTTGTTGAGCAGGTCGATGCCGAGCGCGTCTCCCGCAGCCTTGTAGTTGAAGTTCCAGCTCAGCTGGATCGGGCCGCGGCCGTAGTACGCCGCCTGGCCGGCCGGGCAGCCGTAGGGCCGGCTCCAGTCGCAGTAGTGCGGGTAGTTGGCCTGGTTCTGCTCCACGATGTGGACCAGACCGCCCGTCTCGTGGCTGACGTTGGCGAGGAAGGCGGCGGCCTCCTGCTTCTTGACCGTGTTGCTGCCGGTGTTCGCGAAGCCCGGGTACGCGCCGAGGGCCGCCTTCAGCCCGTTGTACGTGTAGAACGAATTCCGGTTCGGGAACATCTGGTTGAACTGCGCCTCGCTCACGACGAACCCGGACGGGTCCGGGTTCCCGCCACCGCTGCAGGTGTACGGGTCCCAGTACCAGGTGCTGATGAGGGGGTCGTAACCCGGGTTGTCGTGCTCGGCTATGTAGTACTTGCCGTCCGTGTATTTGACAACGTTGCCAGTGCCGTACCAAGTACCGGCTGACCAGTTCGGCGCGGAGGTGCAGGCGTCCGCGGTGGCGGCGGTGGCGGCGGTGGCGGGCATGAAGACCGCTGCCAGTCCGCTTCCCACGAGGACCGCGATCAGCAACGCGATGATGCGGTGTCTCAGCACTCGATCACTCCTTAGAGCGGCAACGACCGTGCCCGGAGCGGGCGTTGACGCCTCCGGGCAGGCCGTGGTGGGGGGCTTGCCGCACACTCAAGCGTGTTGACGTGATCGAGTCAAGGTATAGACCAATGCGACCTGAGGTCAGCCGAAAATTGTCCCTCCGGTCAGTCCCACCAGAAGGTCCAGTGCTGCTTGCCCAGCAGGCCCTCCGCCGCGTACTCGCGGATCGTGTCGTACCCCTGCCGGACGTTGTCCGGGCAGAACGCGTGGTGCTCTGCGGCGACTGCGAGCGCCTCCGTCATCGTGCGGGGCGGGGCCGCGACGGAGACGTCCAGGCGGTCGAAGTGCAGCGCGACCACGCGCAGGCCGAAGCGGTCCTCCCAGGAGCGCAGGACGGTGGACAACAGACCGGTGTCCGAGTGGCTGCCGGCGGCGGTCCAGCCCAGCGCGCTGAGAATGTCCGCGCTACGGCGTACGGGTATCAGCCCGGCCCGCGCGCCGGGCAGCCGACCGGCGTCAAGCAGGTCGGCGGCGACGCGTGCGGCCGTGACGTCGGGGTCGCCCACCGGCTCGCCCGAGGGGGCGAGGCCCGGCCACTCGGGTGTGAACGGGGCGATGGTGTCCGCGTCGTCCTCGGCCTCGTTCTCCGCCATGTCGTAGTCCCACAGGGACGCCAGCACCTCTTCGACGTCGTGGTCGTCCGGATGCGACACACGGTCGAGATCGAGACCCTGGTCCCAGGGGAGGGAGCGGTCTGTGTCGTTGACGAGCAGCACCGGGTGCAAGCCAGACGCCTCGCGGGTGGGGATCAGGCGCGCCCAAGTGTCGTGCTGAGCGGGCTCGTTCGCGTACCAGAGGGACGGCTGGACGCGCATGGCACCGGACGGCAGGTCCAGGCCGAGTGCGTTCGGGTTGATCACCATGCAAGCGACTTTATGGGTCGCCACTGACAATCGGCTCAGAGCAGGGTGGCGGTGAAGGCGGCCCAGGTGGAGGGGGCGAGGGAGAGCATGGGGCCGTCGGGGTTCTTGGAGTCCCGGACGTGGACGGCGGCGGGGTGGGTGGCGACCTCGACGCAGGCGCCGCCTTCGTCACTGCTGTACGTGGACTTGCGCCAGTCGTACGCGACTTCGATGCAGTCGCCGCCCTGCTCGGTGCTGTAGCTGGACTTGAACCACTCAAGTGCGCCGTTCATAGCTCTCCTAGCAGCCGGTCCAACAGGCCCTTCGTCTCCTCGGGGTTGAGGGCCTGTGTCCGCAGCATCGCATACTTGCGCGCGAGGATGCTGACCTCGTCTGGATCAGAGACGAACTGGCTTCCGCGCTGCGTCTCGGCGTAAGCGAGATGCTGGTGGTCCGGTGTTTCCAGCAGGATGAACGGCCCGGAGAGGCCTGCGTGTCTCGTTCGTCTGAACGGCATGATCTGGAAAGCGATACCGGGGAGTTCGGCACAGGAGCGGAGGTGGCACAGCTGCTGTGCATATACGTCGGCATCGCCCAGCCGGTCCATCAGTACGGCTTGGGTTATCAGGAAACTGCACGTCGGCGGAGTCTTGCGGTGCAGAATCTCCTGGCGCTCGATCCGAGCTGTAACTCGCTCCTCCATCTCGTCCTCGCTGAGTACCGGGATCTCGTTGAGGAAGACGGCGCGTGCGTAGCCCTTGGTCTGGAGCAGGCCCGGCACAACCTGGTTCTGGTAGGAGGAGAGCGCGATGGCTCCACGCTCCTCGTCCATGTACTGCTCCGCCCATACCGGAAACCGATCGATCTCCGGCATGTTCTCCACCGCCGTCTGCAGCGCCTTCTTCGTATCCAGAATCTGGTCCAACGCCTCCGCAAGGTCCGGCTTCAGCGGTCGCCTGCCCTGTTCGATCGAGGCGATCGTCTCCTCGTGGAGTCCGACCAGGCTGCCCAGCGCGCGCTGGGTGAGTTGGGCGAACTCCCGGAACATGGCCAACTGCGCGCCCACGAGCTTCATCGCCGACGCGTTCTTCCGCTGCCGCTTTCTGGGGTGCATGCCCGTCCAACTCCCCACCCGTATCAGTACGTCACGCACTGCGTGCCCGTACGGATTTCTTGTACGGGTTCGCGTACTGCACTACCGTAGTCACTGGGAGTGACGCTCGTCTCATGGATGACGTCATTCAACAACCCTGTCTGCGTGAGCAGTTCTACCGTCGCGAGCTGCGATCCGTGCCCGCTGCCAGGAAGTTCGCACGCACCGCCGTGACCGACTGGGGCCTCGGTGCCCGTATCGACGACGTACTGCTCTGCGTGAGCGAGCTCGCCACCAACGCCCTTGTGCACGGTGTGCCACCGGGGCGCGGCTACCGGCTGCGGCTGTGGCTGTACGGGGACGGGCTGCTCCGTATCGAGGTGCACGACAGCGGCGACGGGCAGCCCGGGGTGCGGGAGCCGGACGGGGAGTCGGGGCGGGGGTTGTTGCTCGTGGCCGCGCTCGCGGACAAGTGGGGGGTCGGGGAGCGGGATCCGGGCAAGATCGTGTGGTGCGAGTTCGCCGTCAGCTCCGGGCCCTGAGCAGATCGGCAATACGGGACAGGCCGTCGGCCTCGTACCCCTCTGTCATCGCGCGGTCCAGGATCGCCTGGAACGGTTCGAAGAGGTCGGCTCTGACGCCCTGGTCGCGGAAGGCGGCAAGGAAGTTGGGGAACGCCGCGTGGTTGACCGCGATGCTGGACACGTCCGTGAGGTGCCGGCCCGAATCGATGGCCTCGGCCCACTCGGGCGCGCCCGCGAGCATCGCGCCGATCCAGGGGACCAGGAGTTCGGAGAACTCGGTGGCCGGGATGTTCTCCGTACGTACGAGGGCGAAGGCCTGCATGACGCCGAGGACCATGCCGTACATCCCGGTCAGCAGCGCCAGGTCGTGCAGGGCCGCGAGGCCCGGGTCGGTGCCGGTCCACTTGGTGTCGCCGACGGCGGCGAGGGTGGAGCGGTGGGTCTCGTAGGCCTGCTCGTCGCCGCTGTAGAGGACATACGCGTGCGGGCCCGCGATCATCTGCGGTACGGCCATGATGCCGCCGTCGATGTAGTGCGCGCCATGCTCGGCGGCCCAGTCGGCCAGGTCGCGGGCCTGGGCGGGGGTGCCGTTGGTGAGGTTGACCAGCGTCTTGCCGACAACGGCCTCGGCGTCGGCGTCGGGGAGGGTGGCGAACAGCTCCCTGACGTTGTCGTTCGTCAGCAGGCAGAAGACGACGAGCGGGCTCTCGGCCACCGCCTCGGCGGCGGTCTTCGCGGGGAGCGCGCCCTGGGCGACCAGCGGGCCGGTCTTGGCGGGGGAGCGGTTCCAGACGGTGACGGGGTGCCCGGCCTTCAGGAAGGCGGCGGCGAGGGCCGAGCCCATCATTCCGAGGCCGAGCACGGATACGGGGGGCTTGTTCGCGGGCATGACTGGGGCTCCTCCGGAAGGAAGGGAACGGGAAGGAAAGCAAAGGAACAGGGAATGCGGTGCGGGATCGCTTCCGATCCTTGCCGGGCGGCGAAAAGGGAACAAGTACCGACTAATAAGTCAGGTACTCACCATCCGGTCAGTAATGGATCTGGTAGGTGCTGTGGTGATCTCCGGCTGGGCGGCGCACTCTGGAAGAAGTACCTCTGGAGGTGATCCGCCATGAAGACGCTCGTCGGATGGCACATCGAGATGGAGTTCCAGGAGGACGGCGACCGGACGAAGTCGGCCGCCATGGTGAGGCTCGGTGACGGCACGGAAATGCGCGGGCACGGCAATGCCCAACGCCACCATTCCGACCCGGAGCAGCTGAGGGTCGGCGAGGAGATCTCGGGCGCACGGGCGCTCATGGACCTCGCCTCGCAACTGCTGCAGAAAGCCCACACGGAGATCGACGAAGCATCGGGCAGAACGTCGCGCCCGCTGATGTGACTGGAATGCGGTGACAGCCCCCGCCGGGGAAACCGGTGGGGGCTGTCACGTGGTGTGCGTCAGTACCTGGTGTGCGTCAGCACGTAGCGCATCAGTACGTGAGCGCGTCGGACATGCTGCTCTGCCAGTAGCTGGCGGCCACGGTGGTGTCGATGTACGTGTTCGGGGGGAGGGCGAGCACGTGGGAGTTGCCTATAGAGCCTTCGCCGGAGCTCGGGGCGAAGAGGACGGCGAGCTTCTTCGCCGTACCCCCGTCCTGGCCGCTGCCGTCGGCGGCGGCCAGGAGGATCGACGCGTACCCGGACTGCCTGGGAGCGAGCGTGACGACTGCCTGCGGCTGGCTCTCCTTCATGATCGGGGTGACGGACTGGGCCTCGTCGAAGCGGAGGAGCGGGGCGTGGTAGGCGTTGCACGCCTTGGAGCCGGTGTTGGTGACGGTGAGCAGCAGATGGTTCAGGGGGCGGCTCACCTTGGTGACGGTGACCTTGGTGTTCGCGTCGGTGCAGGCGGTGGTGACGGGGCCGGTGCCATCGCCGGTCTTTCCATTGCCCTTGGGGGTGGACTCGGTGCCCGCCGTGGCCTTATTGGTCGTGTCCGCGGCCGGGGTCTCGGCGTCGGTCGTGGGCCCGGTCTTGCCGGCCGTGGGAGCGCTCGTGGACGAGGCCGACGCGCTGGGCTTCTTCCCGTCGTCGTGGGTGGGCTGACACGCGGTCAGTGAAAGGGCGGCCAGCAGAGCGGTGGCGGCTACGGCGGTGTTGCGCATGTTCGGTTCTCCCCGTGTGGACGGTCTGTGGGTCAGCCGTCGGTCAGTAGTGGCAGATGAGAGCCGTGAGGATCGCGGTCGCCGCGATCAGTACGAGTACCGCCACGGCGTCAATGAGGCTGTCGCGGATCCGGCTTCGCATTGATCACAGGCTGGGCCGCGGCGGATTCCGGCCGCAACAGGCCCTGAACCATTGGGGATGCTGGAATGCTGTCGCGTACTGTGACCTGGGCGGATTTCACGTCCCTGGAACGGCGTTCCGGGACAGTCGGCAGGGTTCACAGGGGGGAACACAGCAGTGGCGACGCCAGAGGCCGAGGAGTTCGCGGCTCTGCTCCGGGAGCTCAAGGACCGCTCCGGACGCAGCTACGGCGTGCTGGCGGGCAAGCTCCATGTCAGTACGTCCACGCTGCACCGGTACTGCAACGGCGACGCCGTCCCGACCGAGTACGCCCCCGTGGAACGGCTGGCCCGGTTGTGCGGGGCCACGCCCGAGGAACTGGTCGAGATCCATCGGCGGTGGATCCTCGCGGACGCGGCGCGGAAGCGTGGGCGTGCGGAGGTGCCGCAGGAGGAGCCGCAGGAGGTGCTGCAAGGGGCGCCGCAGGAGGAGTCGCCGGATGTGGCGGGCGAGGACCCCGCGCCCGACGCTCCGGCCCCCGCCCCTGCTCGCGGACCGAAGCCCGGCCGGCGGCGCGTCGCCATCGCCGCGGCAGCCGTCGTGGCCCTCGCCACCGTGGCCGTCTCCGCCGCCTTCGTCAACGGCTCGGGGAGCGACGGCGGAAAGCGGACTGGCTCCGCGGGAGCGGTGAAGCCGTCCGCGTCGGCGTCCGCGTCCGCCTCCGTCTCGGCTTCCAGGTCCGCATCTGCGTCCGCCTCGGCGAGCGGCCCGAGCGCGTCCCCGAGCGCGAGCCGGACCGCGAGTACACCGGCCGAGAACGAGCGCCCGCCGCTGACCGTCGACGTACGGCCGTACACCTGGCTCGATCCGTGCAGCCAGAACTATGTCGTGGACCGGCCGCCCGGCCAGGTCCCGCCGCCGCCCTCCGAGCAGGGCGCGCGCGGCTGGGTCACCGCGCTCGGCGGAGTCCCGGCCGGTGATGTGCTGATCGACCTGTCCGCGCAGAGCACCGGCAAGGACACCGTGCTGCTCCAGGCCCTGCACGTACGGGTCGTGGAGACGTCGGAGCCGCTGAAGTGGAACGCGTACGGCATGGGCGTCGGCTGCGGCGGCGAAGTGCGGCCGCAGAGCCAGGACATCAACCTCGACGCCGCCCGCCCGCGACCCGTACCGGTCGCGGGCGTGCAGGGTGACAAGACGATTCCGGCCACCGACTTCCCGTATAAGGTCGCCACCGGCGACCCCCAGGTGCTCAAGGTGACGGCGCACACCAACAACCGGCATGTCCGCTGGTACCTGGAGCTGGAGTGGAGCAGCGGGGACCGGAGCGGGACCCTGCGCATCGACGACCGCGGGCAGCCGTTCGCGACCAGTGCGCTCACCCGGCGGCCCGCTTACGACTACCCGCTGGGTGGCAGCGACTGGATTCCGCGGGCCGCCGACGGCGACTGAGCGGACCGGTCAGAGGCGCTCGGGCGTCCGGATGCCGAGGAGCGCCATGCCCTGGTGGAGCGTGCGGGCGGTGATGTCGCAGAGGAAGAGGCGGTTCTCGATCTGCGCCGGGGTCTCGGCCTTCAGGACCGGGCACTGGTCGTAAAACGTCGTGTAGTGCGATGCCAGCTGATACAGGTACGCCGCCAGCTTGTGCGGCTCGTACGACGACGCCACCTCGGCCAGCGCCTCGCCGAATTGGTCCAGGTGCAGGCCCAACGCGCGCTCCGCCGCGGCCAGTTCGAGCTCCGGGTGGGCGGCCGGCTTGCGGTCGCCCGCCTTCCGGAGGATCGACTGGATACGGGCGTACGCGTACTGGAGGTACACGGACGTGTCGCCGTTGAGCGAGACCATCTGGTCCAGGTCGAACTTGTAGTCCCGCGCCGCCGACGTCGACAGGTCGGCGTACTTGATCGCGCCGATGCCGACCTGAACGCCCCGCTCGGCGATCTCCTCCTCGGTCAGCTCGTTCCTGGTGTCCTTCTCGCGTACGACCGCCGTCGCCCGCTCGATCGCCTCGTCCAGCAGGTCCACCAGCCGCACCGTCTCGCCCTCACGGGTCTTGAACGGCTTGCCGTCCTTGCCGAGCACCGTGCCGAACGCCAGCTGGACGGCCTTCACCTCGTCGTTCAGCCAGCCCGCCCGGCGCGCGGTCTCGAAGACCATCTTGAAGTGCAGGGACTGCCGGGCGTCCACGACGTAGATGAGCGTGTTCGCCTTGAGGTTCTGCACCCGGTCGCGGATGGCGGAGAGGTCGGTGGCCGCATAGCCGTAGCCGCCGTTGCTCTTCTTGACGATGAGCGGGGTGGGGTTGCCGTCCGGGCCCTTCACGTCGTCGAAGAAGACGCACAGCGCACCCTCCGAGCGGACCGCCACGCCGGACTCCTCCAGGAGGCGACAGGTCTCGTCGAGCATGTCGTTGTAGCCGGACTCGCCGACGATGTCGGGGTCGCGGATCTCCATGTCGAGCTTGTTGAAGACCGAGTAGAAGTAGATCTTCGACTCGTCGACGAAGCGCTGCCAGTGGGCGCGCGTCTCCGGGTCCCCGGCCTGCAGGGCCACCACCCGGTCGCGGGCCCGGCCCTTGAACTCCTCGTCGGAGTCGAAGAGCGCGCGGGAGGCCTTGTAGATGCGGTCCAGGGACGACATGGCCTCCTCGCCGGAGACCTCCGCGACGCCCTCGTGGTCCAGCTCGTGCGGATGCTCGATGAGGTACTGGATGAGCATGCCGTACTGGGTGCCCCAGTCGCCGATGTGGTGGCGCCGGATCACCGTCTCGCCCGTGAACTCCAGGATCTGCACCATCGCGTCGCCGATCACCGCGGAGCGGAGGTGGCCGACGTGCATCTCCTTGGCCACGTTCGGCTGGGCGTAGTCGACGACCGTCGTGCCCGCGTTCTCGGCGAACGGGACGCCCAGCCGGTCGTCGGCGGTGCGGGCGGCCAGCGTCTCGGTGATCGCCTTGTCCGTGATCGTGATGTTCAGGAAGCCGGGGCCCGAGACCTCGATGTCCTTCAGTACGTCATTGGCCCCGATCCCCTCGACGACCTTGGTCGCCAGCTCGCGCGGATTGCCCTTCAGCTTCTTGGCGAGGGCCAGGATGCCGTTGGCCTGGAAATCGGCCCGATCGCTTCGGCGCAGTAGCGGGTCGGCGGAGCCGGCCTCCGGCAGAACTGCCGAGAGGGCGTCCGCGAGGCGCTGCTGCACGGTCGAAGCGAGGGAAGGGACCGAGGCCATGAGCTTCCGTTCCTGTCGAGGGTGTCGTGGGGTGTCTGGACGGTTGTCAAGTATCCCATGGAGACACAAGCCATTTCCCGCGAGAATGGCGGCGGAGCGGGCAACCTCGGAGGGGTGCCTCCCGTCTGGGAGAATGGTTTACATCCCAAGCAACGGAACCAGGCAACGGAACCAGGCGACCGCCCCAAGCGACCGCCCAAGCAACCGAACCAAGCGACCGAACCAACCCGGGTAACCCGAGTACCCGCGTAACCCGAGCATCAAGGACGAGGACGTGCCGATCGTGGCTCAGAGCAGCACCGAGACCGACTGGGTCTCCCGTTTCGCGGACGAGGTAATCGCCGAGTCGGAGCGACGTGCGCCTGGCAAACCTGTGGTCGTCGCGTCCGGTCTGTCGCCCTCCGGCCCGATCCACCTGGGCAACCTGCGTGAGGTGATGACCCCGCACCTGGTCGCCGACGAGGTCCGGCGGCGTGGGTACGAGGTCCGGCATCTGATCTCCTGGGACGACTACGACCGGTACCGCAAGGTGCCGGCCGGCGTGCCCGGTGTGGACGACACGTGGGCCGAGCACATCGGCAAGCCGCTGACCTCGGTGCCCGCTCCCGAGGGTTCGGCGTACCCGAACTGGGCCGAGCACTTCAAGGCCTCGATGATCGAGTCGCTGGCCGAACTCGGCGTGGAGTACGACGGCATCAGCCAGACCGAGCAGTACACGGCGGGTGTGTACCGCGAGCAGATCCTGCACGCGATGAGGAACCGGTCGAAGATCGACGCGATCCTCGACCAGTACCGGACCAAGAAGGCTCCCGCGAAGAAGTCGCAGAAGCCGCTGGACGAGGCGGAGCTGGAGGCGGCGGAGGGTTCCGGCGCGGCCGCCGAGGACGACGGCAGCGGGGGCACGGGGGGCTACTTCCCGTACAAGCCCTACTGCGGGCAGTGCGGGAAGGACCTCGCGGTCGTCACGTCGTACGACGACGAGACGACCGAGCTGACGTACACCTGCTCGGAGTGCGGCTTCGGGGAGACGGTGCGGCTGAGCGAGTTCAACCGCGGCAAGCTGGTCTGGAAGGTCGACTGGCCGATGCGCTGGGCGTACGAGGGCGTGATCTTCGAGCCGAGTGGCGTCGACCACTCGTCGCCGGGGTCGTCGTTCGTCGTCGGCGGGCAGATCGTGCGGGAGATCTTCGACGGTGTGCAGCCGATCGGCCCGATGTACGCGTTCGTGGGGATCAGCGGCATGGCGAAGATGTCGTCCTCGCGCGGCGGCGTGCCGACGCCGGCCGACGCGCTGAAGATCATGGAGCCGCAGCTGCTGCGCTGGCTGTACGCGCGGCGGCGGCCCAACCAGTCCTTCAAGATCGCCTTCGACCAGGAGATCCAGCGGCTCTACGACGAGTGGGACAAGCTGGACGCCAAGGTCGCGGAGGGGACGGCGCTGCCCGCGGACGCCGCCGCGCACTCGCGGGCGGCGCGTACCGCCGCGGGTGAGCTGCCGCGTACGCCGCGCCCGCTGCCGTACCGCACGCTCGCCTCGGTCGTCGACATCACGGCGGGCCACGACGAGCAGACGATCCGCATCCTGAGCGACCTGGACCCGGCGAACCCGCTGTCCTCGCTGGACGAGGCCCGGCCCCGGCTGGACCGCGCCGAGAACTGGATCAGCACCCAGGTCCCGGCCGACCAGCGCACCCTGGTGCGCGAGGAGCCGGACACGGAGCTGCTCGGTTCGCTGGACGACCAGGGGCGCGAGTCGCTGCGGCTGCTACTCGAGGGGCTGGACACGCACTGGTCCCTGGACGGTCTGACGACGCTGGTCTACGGCGTGCCGAAGGTGATGGCGGGCCTGGAGCCGGACGCCAAGCCGACGCCGGAGCTGAAGGTCGCGCAGCGGTCGTTCTTCGCGGTGCTGTACCACCTGCTGGTGGGCAAGGACACGGGGCCGCGGCTGCCGACGCTGCTGCTGGCGGTGGGGGCGGACCGGGTGCGGAAGCTTCTGGGGGCGTAGGGCACGCCTGCGGCGGGCCTGTTCCCCTACCCGCCCCTTCCCGAACTGGGGGCAAGCCACCAGACCCGCCCCCTGCGCCCTGTGGGCGTGGGGGGACCCCCAGTACGCCCTTCGGGCGTTGTCCTCAATCGCCGGACGGGCTTGAGTTTCCGCCCGTCCGGCGGAAACTCAAGCCTCGCCGGCGTTTGAGGCGCGGGGTGCGGGGCGGAGCCCCGACGTTCAGCCTCACCGGCGATTGAGGCGCGGGGTCTGGGGCGGAGCCCCAGTTGCGGGAAGGGGCGTGGCCCCGGCTACGCGATGTGTTCCGCCTCGAGATCCGCCTGGTAGCGGTTCCTGAACGCCGGGATCAGCCGGCGCAGCAGCGCGGGGCTACGAGGGTGCTGAACGCCGTGGCCGTCGTTGAGGTGTATGTCGAGCTGCTCGGCGCTGGGGAAGTCCCCGTGCTGCTGCACGTACGTCCGGAAGACCGGGTACGCGAGCTCGGCGAACTCCTCGTCCTCCGCGGGGCCGGGGACGGCAGGCACCTCCAGCGCCTCGTCCACCGGCTCGGGGAAGGCCTGAGGCTCCGGCTTCCGGGTCTCCATACGGGGGCCGGGGACCATGCCGCCGAGAGGACGGGTCCGGCCCGGGCCCGCGGGGACGCGTACGGGGGTGGGCTCCAGGCCCTCGACGTACGTCGGGTTGAAGGCCGCGCTCTCGTATGCCTCCTGCGGCACCTGCGGCGCCGCGAACCAGGGGCTCTCGTAGGTGGTGGCTGAGCCGTCCTCGCCCGGCTGCTGCGGCTGCTGTGCGGCGTACTGCTCGTCCTGCGGGAGGTATTGCTGCTCGTGCGACTGCTCGTACTGCTGCTCGTACTGTTCCTGGTACTCGTCGTGCTCCTGCGGCCACTCCTGCCCGCGCGGCAGCTCAGGATGGGGCTGCGGCTGGGCCTGGACCTGCGGCCTGGGCTGCGACTCACCCCGGGACTCGCCCCGGGACCCGACCTGCGACCCGACCTGGGACTGGGGCGCCGGGGGCAGCAGCATCGGCTCGACGCCCGCCGCGGCCAGCCCTGCCGGGGCCGTCTCCGCGAGCGGTACGCCGTACTTCGCGAGCCGCAGCGGCATCAGCGACTCGATCGGGGCCTTGCGTCTCCAGCCGCGCCCGAACCGGGCCTGGAGGCGCGCCTGGTAGATCAGCCGGTCCTGCTCCAGCCTGATGACCTGCTCGTAACTGCGCAGCTCCCACAGCTTCATCCGGCGCCACAGCTTGAACGTGGGGATGGGGGACAGCAGCCAGCGGGTGAGGCGAACGCCCTCCATGTGCTTGTCCGCCGTGATGTCCGCGATGCGGCCCACCGCGTGCCGCGCGGCCTCGACCGAGACGACGAACAGCACCGGGATGACCGCGTGCATGCCGACGCCGAGCGGGTCGGGCCAGGACGCGGCGCCGTTGAAGGCGATCGTGGCGACCGTCAGCAGCCAGGCCGTCTGGCGCAGCAGCGGGAACGGGATGCGCATCCACGTCAGCAGCAGATCCAGCGCGAGCAGGACGCAGATGCCGGCGTCGATGCCGATGGGGAAGACGATGGAGAAGTCGCCGAAGCCCTTCTGCACGGCGAGCTCGCGCACGGCGGCGTACGACCCGGCGAAGCCGATCGCGGCGATGATCACCGCGCCCAGAACGACGACGCCGATGAGTATTCGGTGCGTGCGTGTCAGCTGCATCGCGGCCACCCGCGATCCCCTCCCGTTTTCGAACCCAGCGGGCACAGCCTGGCACATGCTTGCGGAGCCCGTCCCTCCGGGCGTGCGTCGAAAGGATTACGGGCTCCGTCAACAGGCAGTGGCCGGGACTTACTTGAGGCCGTGGCCGGAACTTACTTGTTGGCGACGCCGACCGAGGCCACGGCCTCCTTGGCGGCAGCCATCGCGCTCTCCAGCAGGTCGGCGGCGTCCGGGGACTTCGCGCCCGCGTAGCCGGTGCCGTTGTAGGTGAGCGTGATCACGACGTTGTCCGTACGCGCCACGATCGTGGCGTAGGAGAAGTCCTCGCCGGTCTTCTTCAGCTCGTAACGGATGGCCGTGGCCGCCTCGCCGACACTCTTCGCGGGCGAAGTCCGGACATTCTTCGCGCCCTCGGCGGCCTGCGCCTTGGCGATCTCCTTGGCGTAGTTGTTCTCGGCGCGCTTCTGGCCGCTGACGCCGAGGGACGTCTCGGAGTCGTACCGGAGGAAGGAGACGTCGAACCAGCGGTACTGCGAGCCCTTCACGCCGTTGTCGTCCAGGCCGTTCCAGGAGCAGCTGCCGCGGCTGGTGATATCGCTGGACTTGCCCGAAGTGCCCGCCTTGTTCTTCGCCGCCGGGACCAGCTTCTCGATCGTCTTCGTGGAGACCGACTTGCAGGGGCTGGGCAGCTTGGCGTACTTGGCGGGCGCGACGGTCGCGGGCTTCTGCCCGCCCTGCTGGTCCTGGGAGGCGGCGGAGGAGGACGAGCCCGAGCCCTTGTCGGCGTCGGAGCCGGAGCCGGAGTCCGAGGAGCAGCCGGCGACGACGAGCATCACCGGGACGGCTGCGCAGGCGAGTATGCGGGTGAGTCGCGGGGCTGAACGCTGCATGGTTCCTTCAGTGGATCGGTTGTCGTGTCGTGCGGGTCGGTCCGTCTGGCCGTCCGGCCGACTGTCCGTCCGTCCGGTCGGCGAGGCCACGGTACGCGGACATGGCGCGTCCGCGGGTGTGTCCGCGGATACGTGCGCCACTGGCCGGCCGGTCCGAGAGGGCGGTCAGCCGCTGAACTCCTCGGCGAGTTTGCCGGCCAGACTCTGTGCCTTGTCCTGCAGTTCCTTGCTGTCCGGGACCTCTGTCGTACGGGCGGGCTGCGCGCCGTAGACGATGGTCACGATGACGTTCGATGTGCGGAAGACCACGCTCACTGTGCGGCGCTGAGCGGTGGATCCGGCACCCGCTCCGGTGAGGACGTCGTCGATGAAGGCGGTGTCGCCGAGGCCGTCGAGGACGCGGGGTTCGAGACCGTCGGGGGTGCCGGAGGGGGTGCCGGAGGGAGTGCCCGTCGGCGTCGCGTTCCCCGTCGGGGTGGGTGTCGGCTTCGGCGTCGTGGACGGCGACCGGGGCTGCGATTGGGGCCGGGACTGGGTCTGTGTCTGGGACTGGGTCTGTGTCTGGGGCAGGGAGGGCGAGGAGCCGGCGGACGTGGCTTCCTGGCCCTTCTCGTCGCGGGGGTCGGCGGGGACCGGCAGCGCGGCCGCGGCCTGCTTCTTGGCGAAGACCTCCTGCGCCCGGTCGTCGTCACTCACGGCTGTGTCGTACGAGACGACCCGTTCGAAGTCGACGCTGAGACTGTGGGAGGCGTCCGCGGAGTCGGCCTTCCAGCCGCAGCCGACGCGGCGGTCGGTGTCGTAGGTGACGACGGCTGTGCCGCGGAAGATCCTCTGCTGCTGTTCCTCGGGCAGTTCGGCGGCTCCGGGCAGCAGGTCCATGAGGGTGGCGTGCTCGATGGAACCGCAGGGCTCGCGGAGCGTGCGGTACTTGCCGGGGGCAGCGACGGAGGACTTGGGACCGCCGGCCTTGGAGTCGATGGCGGAGCTGTCGGTGCCGGTGCCGGCGGTGCAGCCGGCGACGAGCGCCGCGAGGAGCGCCGCGAGGCCGGGTACGTACGCCTTTCGTTGCACGGTCCCAGGCTCCCTTCGAGAGGAAAAACGGTTGCCGCCCGACAGCGGCCGATGGACACAATGTCTATCGCACGCGCAGCAGTGGATGCCGGTCCGTTGAGTCTTTTACGGACCTTCGGGCAGGTTTTGCGCTTTGTGACTTTTATGGGCTTTCGGGGGAATCGAGGAAGTATGTCGTACGTAGAGATACCGGGTGCCAAGGTCCCGATCCGGATGTGGGCAGACCCCGCGACGGTCGAGGGCGGCGCCATGCAGCAGCTGCAGAACGTCGCCACCCTGCCGTGGATCAAGGGCCTCGCCGTGATGCCGGACGTCCACTACGGCAAGGGCGCGACGGTCGGCTCGGTGATCGCGATGCACGGGGCGGTCTGCCCGGCGGCCGTCGGCGTCGACATCGGCTGTGGCATGTCCGCGGTGAAGACCTCGCTGACCGCGAATGACCTGCCGGGTGACCTTTCCCGGCTCCGCTCGAAGATCGAGCAGGCGATTCCGGTCGGCCGGGGGATGCACGACGATCCGGTGGACCCGGGTCGACTGCACGGTTTTCCGACGGCGGGGTGGGGCGACTTCTGGAGCCGGTTCGACGGGGTGGCCGATGCGGTCAAGTTCCGTCAGGAGCGGGCGACGAAGCAGATGGGTTCGCTCGGAAGCGGAAATCACTTCATTGAGTTCTGCCTGGACGAGTCGGGATCGGTCTGGCTGATGCTGCACTCCGGATCCCGGAACATCGGCAAGGAGCTCGCCGAGTACCACATCGGCGAGGCCCAGAAGCTGCCGCACAACCAGGGTCTGATCGACCGTGACCTGGCGGTCTTCATCGCGGACACGCCGCAGATGGCGGCGTACCGTAACGACCTCTTCTGGGCGCAGGAGTACGCGAAGTACAACCGCGCGATCATGATGGGACTCTTCCAGGACGTGGTCCGCAAGGAGTTCAAGAAGGCGAAGGTGACCTTCGAGCCGGTCATCTCCTGCCACCACAACTACGTGGCGGAGGAGCGGTACGAGGGGATGGACCTGCTGGTTACCCGTAAGGGCGCGATCCGGGCGGGCAGCGGGGACTTCGGCATCATCCCGGGCTCGATGGGCACCGGCTCGTACATCGTCCGCGGTCTGGGGAACGAGAAGTCGTTCAACTCGGCTTCGCACGGGGCGGGTCGGAAGATGAGCCGGAATGCTGCGAAGCGGCGGTTCTCGACGCGGGACCTGGAGGAGCAGACGCGGGGTGTGGAGTGCCGTAAGGACTCCGGCGTCGTGGATGAGATCCCGGGTGCGTACAAGCCGATCGAGAAGGTCATCGACCAGCAGCGGGACCTGGTGCAGGTCGTCGCGAAGCTCAAGCAGGTCGTGTGCGTGAAGGGCTGAGGTCCGGCACAACACGTGATCGACAGACCCCGGACTAGTAGTGCTTCGTTAGGTCGGGGGCTGTCTTCTTCTGCTGGGTGTGGTGGGTAGGGCGCGTCCGCAGGTGGTGCAGGTTCCGGCCCAGCACCG
>NZ_JBIAPW010000051.1:3935-49345 GCF_042888505.1 Streptomyces sp. NPDC002870 | reverse complement strand
TCAACGCGCACCGCTCCGGCACCATCAAGGGCCTGTCGGCCGAGGTCGGCGCGTCCATCTCGTCCGGCGCGATGATCTGCGAGATCAAGGACTGACGTCCGGCCGTCCGGCTGTGTTCATACGTGTGGGGCCTGTCCGTTCGAGTGAGAACGGGCAGGCCCCACACGCGTGTCAGGGCGTGGGCCCTGAGCAGACCGGAGGCCGGACCCGCCGATTCCGGGGTGGCATGCTGGGACATCGGGGGGTGGACTCAGGGAGGACGGCGCGATGGCGGCGAGTACGGGGACTACGGCGGCGGGTTCGGCCCGGCCGATGCGCGCCGATGCGCGCCGCAACTACGAGCGACTGCTGACCGAAGCCCGTACCGTCTTCGCCGAGCACGGAACCGACGCAGCGCTCGAGGAGATCGCACGCCGCTCGGGCGTGGGCATCGGCACGCTGTACCGGCACTTCCCCAACCGCCACGCGATGATGAGCGCGGTCTTCCAGGACGCGCTGGCCTCACTGCTGCAGCGCTCCCGCGAGCTGGCCGGCGCGGAGCAGCCGTGCGTAGCCCTGGTGGAGTGGCTGCGCGCCATCATCACTCATGCGGGTGAGTACCGCGGCCTGGCGCGGGCGCTCATGTCGGCCTCGCACGACAAGAGTTCGGCACTGTCACAGTGCAGCGTGCCGATGCGCGAGGCGGGCGAACGGCTGCTGGTGCGGGCGCAGGAGAGCGGCGCCGTGCGGGCCGATGTGTCGATCGGGGACCTGATGCAGTTGACGAACGCGATCGCCCTGGCGGCGGAGCAGGACCCGGAAGACCCGGAGTTGGCGGACCGGCTGCTGATGCTGACGCTACGGGGGCTGAAGGAGGAGACGCGCGGCTGAGGGGTTCGGGGCCGGGGGGCGCCGCTGCCGGCGGGCCCTTCCCCATTTCGCCCCTTCCCACAACCGGGCCGGCCCCGGACCCCCTGGGTCGGCGACTTCGCGCCAAGGGCGGGCAGCAACCCGCGGGCGCGGGCCTCAGCGGCGGCGCAGGTCCGCCACCCTTGCCGCGCGTTCCGCGGGTGGCTGGTCCGGGGCCAGGGACCCCGCCGCAGTACGCAGAGGAGTGCCCCCACGGGTGCGGCGCTGGCCAGGGAGAGGGACGTCCCGGCGGGGCTGGCGCCCCGTCGGGACGCCGTCACCGCCCGCGGCTCCCGCGCCCGGTCCGGCCACCGTGATCTGGACCCCCTGGTCCGCCAGCGCCTGGAGCTCCGTCGCCGCGCGGTCGTCGTGCGTCGGCGGCTCGTCGGTGACCAGCCGCGTGATCACGTCCGTGGGCACCGTCTGGAACATCGTGTCGGTGCCCAGCTTGGTGTGGTCCGCCAGGACCACCACCTCCGCCGCGGCCTGGACCAGCGCCCGGTCGACGCTCGCCGAGAGCATGTTGGACGTGGACAGGCCGCGCTCCGCGGTCAGCCCGCTCCCGGAGAGGAAGGCACGGGACACCCGCAGCCCCTGCAGGGACTGCTCCGCGCCGCTGCCCACCAGCGCGTAGTTGGAGCCGCGCAACGTCCCCCCGGTCATGACGACCTCGACCCGGTTGGCGTGCGCCAGTGCCTGAGCCACCAGCAGGGAGTTGGTGACGACGGTCAGCCCGGGGACGCGCGCAAGCCGGCGGGCCAGCTCCTGCGTCGTCGTCCCCGCGCCGACCACGATGGCCTCGCCCTCTTCGACGAGGCCCGCGGCGAGATCGGCGATGGCGGTCTTCTCCGCGGTCGCGGACAAGGATTTCTGCGGAAAACCGGACTCACGGGTGAAACCGCCCGGCAGTACCGCACCGCCGTGCCGGCGGTCGAGGAGTCCTTCTGCCTCCAGCGCCCGCACGTCCCGCCGTACGGTCACTTCGGAGGTCTGGACGACGCGGGCGAGCTCACGGAGCGACACGGCCCCGTTGGCGCGCACCATTTCGAGGATCAGTTGGCGACGTTCTGCAGCGAACACGAAACTGACAGTAACCTGACCCACCGATAGTTTTCAGCAGTATGCGCCGAATAACAGAAGATGCGCCCACACCGGGCCGCCAAGTGGTATGGGCGGCACCGTAGTTGATCGCCGGACGCGCCGAGTGCCCGGGGTTCTTCGGGTTTACACCCGCATCACGCCTCGCCCGACATTTTCCGGGTGTGCAACTGCCGTGCCACCTCTGCGATCGACCCCGACAGAGACGGGTACACGGTGAAAGCGTTTGCGATCTGCTCCACCGTCAGATTGTTGTCGACCGCGATCGAGATGGGATGGATCAGTTCGCTGGCACGCGGCGAGACGACCACGCCGCCGACCACGATCCCGGTACCCGGCCGGCAGAAGATCTTGACGAAGCCGTCCCGGATGCCCTGCATCTTCGCGCGCGGATTGCGCAGCAGCGGCAGCTTGACCGAGCGCGCGTCGATGACGCCGGCGTCCACGTCCGACTGGCTGTAGCCGACCGTCGCGATCTCGGGGTCGGTGAAGACGTTCGACGAGACGGTCTTCAGGTTCAGCGGCTGCACCGCGTCGCCCAGGAAGTGGTACATCGCGATACGGCCCTGCATGGCCGCGACCGATGCGAGCGCGAAGACGCCGGTGACGTCACCGGCGGCGTACACGCCGGGGGCGCTCGTACGGGAGACCTTGTCGGTCCAGATGTGGCCCGAGTCCTTGACCTTGACCCCGGCCCCCTCCAGGCCCATGCCCGCGGAGTTCGGGATCGCGCCGACCGCCATCAGGCAGTGCGAGCCGGAGATGACCCGGCCGTCGGAGAGCGTGACCTCGACCCGGTCGCCGACGCGCTTGGCGGACTCGGCGCGGGAGCGGGCCATGACGTTCATGCCGCGGCGGCGGAAGACGTCCTCGAGGACGGCGGCGGCGTCCGGGTCCTCGCCGGGCAGCACGCGGTCACGGGACGAGACGAGGGTGACCCGGGAGCCGAGCGCCTGGTACGCGCCGGCGAACTCCGCACCCGTAACGCCGGAGCCGACCACGATGAGCTCCTCGGGGAGCTCGTCCAGGTCGTACACCTGCGTCCAGTTGAGAATCCGCTCTCCGTCGGGGAGGGCGTCCGGGATCTCGCGCGGGTGGCCGCCGGTCGCGATCAGCACGGCGTCGGCGGTCAGCGTCTCCTCGGTGCCGTCCGCGGCGCGCACGACCACCTTGCGGGAGCCGTCCATCGCCTGCTGGCCCTCCAGCCGAGCGCGGCCGCGCAGCACGCGCGCGCCGGCCCGGGTGACGGAGGCCGTGATGTCGTGGGACTGGGCGAGCGCGAGCCGCTTCACGCGTCGGTTGACCTTGCCGAGGTCGACGCCGACGATCCGGGCGGCCTGCTCCATCGGCGGGGTGTCGTCGGCGACGATGATGCCCAGTTCCTCGTGCGAGGAGTCGAAGGTCGTCATCACCTCGGCCGTGGCGATGAGGGTCTTGGAAGGTACGCAGTCGGTCAGCACCGACGCCCCGCCGAGGCCGTCGCAGTCGACGACGGTCACCTCCGCGCCGAGCTGGGCGCCCACCAGGGCCGCCTCGTATCCGCCGGGTCCGCCGCCGATGATCACGATCCGGGTCACTGGGGTCACGCCTCGCGCTCTCGTTACGTTCTGCCGGGTTCGGGGATGGCCCCGTGGGACGCAGTACGTCCTCCATTGTCCCGCACGGTACAAGTGCCATCGCCCCGGGTCCCTCGATCGGCGAACGGCATCCACCCGTGCCCCTCCCGTACCCTCGATCCCATGTCGCTCTACGCCGCGTACGCCGGCAACCTCGACGCGCGGCTGATGTCCCGCCGCGCCCCGCACTCCCCGCTGCGCGGCACCGGCTGGCTCAACGGCTGGCGGCTGACCTTCGGCGGCGAGCAGATGGGCTGGGAAGGGGCGCTGGCCACGATCGTGGAGGCGCCGCGCTCCCAGGTCTTCGTCGCGCTGTACGACATCGCCCCGATGGACGAGGACTCCATGGACCGCTGGGAGGGCGTCGGCCTGGACATCTACCGGCGGATGCGGGTCAGGGTGGACACGCTGGACGGCGAGGAGCCGGCCTGGGTGTATGTGCTGAACGGGTACGAGGGCGGGCTGCCGTCGGCGCGGTATCTGGGCGAGCTCGCGGATGCGGCGGATTCGGCGGGGGCGCCGCACGACTATGTGATGGAGCTGCGGAAGCGGCCTTGCTAGTGCGTTCGGCTGCCGTTTGTCGGAAACGACAAGACAACGATCCAAACACCGTGAGCTGCGTCATCTACGCGCGTAGGGAATGACCGGCTAGGCTCGTCCGCGTGAACGCATCTGTGAATCCGGACCTCAACGGCGTTACCGCCGACCCCCACGCCGCAGCCGATGCCGCAGCCGCGCGCCTGCGTGAGCTGACCGGCACCGAGACGCATGACGTAGCCCTGGTGATGGGCTCCGGCTGGGCCCCGGCCGTCGACGCGCTCGGTACGCCCGAGGCCGAGTTCCCGGTCACCGAGCTGCCCGGCTTCCCGCCGCCGGCGGTCGAGGGCCACGGCGGCACGATCCGCTCGTACCGCATCGGCGCGAAGCGGGCGCTGGTCTTCCTGGGCCGTACGCACTACTACGAGGGCCGCGGTGTCGCCGCGGTCGCGCACGGGGTGCGCACGGCGGTCGCCGCTGGCTGCAAGACCGTCGTCCTGACGAACGGCTGCGGCGGTCTGCGCGAGGGCATGCGCCCCGGGCAGCCGGTGCTGATCAGCGACCACATCAACCTGACAGCGACGTCGCCGATCGTCGGCGCGAACTTCGTGGACCTGACGGACCTGTACTCGCCGCGGTTGCGGGCGCTGTGCAAGGAGATCGACGCGTCGCTGGAAGAGGGCGTGTACGTGCAGTTCCCCGGCCCGCACTACGAGACGCCGGCCGAGATCAACATGGTCCGCGTGATGGGCGGCGACCTGGTGGGCATGTCCACGGTCCTCGAGGCGATCGCGGCGCGCGAGGCGGGCGCGGAGGTGCTGGGCATCTCCCTGGTCACGAACCTCGCGGCGGGCCTGTCGGGCGAGCCGCTGAACCACGAGGAAGTGCTGCAGGCGGGGCGGGACTCGGCGGCGCGGATGGGTGAGCTGCTGACGCGGGTGCTGGACCGCATCTGAGGGTGCGGGCTCGGCGGCCGGCCGGGGGGTTTCCCCCGCCCGCCCCTCCCCGCTGTACCGATTTGCGGCTCCGCCGCGTGGGGAGCTTCGCAGCCCGGTCAGGGCGAGCCCCGGGCACGCCGAGGCCCGTTATGGGTAACTCGCGGGGGCGGGAGTACCTCACCGCGAGGATGCCCGCCGAGAATGGGCGGGCGAAGAAAACACACGAGAGGCGGACCAACCGTGCAGCAGGACCTCATCGCGCGGGCCAGGACGTGGCTGGCAGAGGACCCGGACGCTGAGACCCGGGACGAGCTCGGGAAGCTCATCGAGGCACAGGATCTCGACGAGCTCGCCGCACGGTTCGCCGGGACGCTGCAGTTCGGGACGGCCGGGCTGCGCGGGGAGCTCGGGGCCGGACCCATGCGGATGAACCGGGCCGTCGTCATCCGCGCCGCCGCCGGGCTCGCCGCGTACCTGAAGGCGAAGGGGCAGGGCGACGGGCTCGTCGTCATCGGGTACGACGCCCGGTACAAGTCCGCCGACTTCGCGCGCGACACCGCCGCCGTCATGGTCGGCGCCGGCCTCCGCGCCGCAGTGCTGCCGCGCCCGCTGCCCACGCCCGTACTCGCCTTCGCCATAAGGAAGCTCGGCGCCGCCGCCGGCGTCGAGGTCACCGCCAGCCACAACCCCCCGCGCGACAACGGCTACAAGGTCTACCTCGGCGACGGCTCGCAGATCGTTCCGCCCGCCGACGCGGAGATCGCGGCCGAGATCGAGGCGATCCGCAGCCTGGGCGACGTACCGCGTGCCGAGGCCGGCTGGGACACCCTCGGCGAGGAGGTCCTGGAGGCCTATCTGGAGCGTACGGACGCCGTGCTGACCGCAGGCTCCCCCCGCACCGCCCGCGTCGTCTACACCGCCCTGCACGGCGTCGGCAAGGACGTGCTGACCGCCGCCTTCGCCCGCGCCGGTTTCCCCGCGCCCACCCTCGTACAGGAGCAGGCCGAGCCTGACCCGGCCTTCCCGACCGTCGCGTTCCCCAATCCGGAGGAGCCGGGGGCGATGGATCTCGCCTTCGAGACCGCCCGCCGGGTCCAGCCGGACATCGTCGTCGCCAATGACCCCGACGCGGACCGCTGCGCCGTCGCCGTCCCCGAAGGCGCGGACTGGAGGATGCTCCGCGGCGACGAGGTCGGCGCGCTCCTCGCCGAGCACCTCGTCCACAAGGGGGTGTCTTCGCAGGACAGGAACAGCGCCTTCGCCGAGTCCATCGTGTCCTCGTCCCTGCTCGGGCGGATCGCGGACGCGGCTGGGCTCCCGTACGAGGAGACGCTGACCGGCTTCAAATGGATCGCCCGCGTGGAGGGCCTGCGGTACGGCTACGAGGAGGCGCTCGGCTACTGCGTCGACCCCGACGGCGTACGCGACAAGGACGGCATCACCGCGGCCCTCCTCGTCACCGAGCTCGCCTCGGAGCTCAAGGAGCAGGACCGCACCCTCACCGATCTGCTCGACGACCTCGCCGTCGAGCACGGACTGCACGCCACCGACCAGCTGTCGGTGCGGGTCGAGGACCTGAGCATCATCGCGAACGCGATGCGCGCGCTGCGCGAGCAGCCGCCGGCCGTGCTCGCCGGGCTGCGGGTCGCCGTCGCCGAGGACCTGAACCGGGGCACGGACAAGCTGCCGCCCACGGACGGCCTGCGGTACTACCTCGACGGCGAGTTCAAGGCCCGGGTCATCGTCCGCCCGAGCGGCACCGAGCCGAAGCTCAAGTGCTACCTGGAGGTCGTCGTGCCGGTCGCGGACGCGAGCGAGCTGGCGTCGGCGCGGGAGCGGGCGACGGAGGTCCTGGAGGGGATCAAGCGGGACCTGGCGGCGGCAGCCGGTATCTGACCGCCGGTACGGGTGATTCTCGTACGGAGCCGAGGCAGCGACAGCCGCTCCTTCGGACCGGCCGGGAAATGGTGTTCCGTCGGCTTTCCGTCAGTTGATCGAACGTCAGAAGACCGTCAGCCGATCGCCAGCAGCACCGTGAGCAGTGCCGCCCCGGCCACCGCCGGCGCGAGGACCTCGTACGCCCAGCGGATCTGCGGCTCCCCCTGCGCACCCTGCATCGCGGCGTTGCGCTCGGCCAGTTCCCGCAGGTCCGCGACCGTCTGGTCCGCGGGAGCGAGCCGCGCCCTGGAGTCGGTGACATCCGCGCTCACCGACGTCCGCCCGTGCGGGTCGTCCTGCGCGTTCTGCATCTGGCGCCGCGCGGCCCGCTTGCGCTGCCGCAGCGAGACCGGGACCGCCCACAGCTGGTACTTCGTACCGTCCTGGGTGATCGCCTCGCTGGAGTACCCGGCCCGCACATCCGCGACCGACGCCCAGGGCAGCGTGATCGTCCGGAAGGGGTTCCTGATCCGCAGCCGGTCGTTGTTGGCGAAGACCGCCGGGCGCAGTGTGAAGGCCGCCACCAGCGGGACGGCCAGCAGCGCCGCGGCGAGTGCCAGCCACGGTGTGCGCCCCTCGCCCCGGATCAGCGCGTCCCCGCAGATCCATGCGATGAGCGCGAGCAGCAGCACTCCGCCCACCATCGCGGTGTGCGACCGGAAGGTCCGGTCGGCATAGGTGGGCTCGGCGGGCTGCTGGGGGCTCGTCATGGTTCCGATTCTGCCGTACGCCTCCGGCCGTGGTTCCCTGGCCTGGTGACACCCGGCGCCCACGTCCTCTCGGGCAACCTCCTTCCCTACCCCCCTGTACAGGTCGCTACGCGCGTAGATATGCTCCCCTTGTGACCATGCCCATCGCACCCGCATTCGCTGACGTGACCGCGTCCGACAGCACACTGCGCCGCTTTCTCCACGGTCTGCCCGGCGTCGACGCCGTCGGCCTGGAGGCCCGCGCCGCAGGGCTCGGTACGCGTTCGATCAAGACCACGGCCAAGGCGTACGCCATCGACCTGGCCATCTCGATGATCGACCTGACGACGCTCGAAGGCGCGGACACCCCGGGCAAGGTCCGGGCGCTCGCCGCCAAGGCCGTCCATCCCGACCCGACCGACCGCACCACCCCGGCGACCGCCGCTGTCTGCGTCTACCCCGACATGGCCGCCGTCGCCGCCGAGGCCCTGAAGGGGTCCGGGGTCAAGGTCGCCTCCGTCGCCACCGCCTTCCCGGCCGGCCGCGCCGCGCTCGACGTGAAGCTCGCGGACACCCGCGACGCCGTCGCCGCCGGGGCCGACGAGATCGACATGGTGATCGACCGGGGAGCCTTCCTCTCGGGTCGATACTTGAAGGTGTACGACGAGATCCGCGCCGTGAAGGAGGCCGCGGGCCCGGCCCGGCTGAAGGTCATCTTCGAGACCGGCGAGCTCTCCACGTACGACAACATCCGCCGCGCCTCCTGGCTCGGCATGCTGGCCGGCGCGGACTTCATCAAGACCTCGACCGGCAAGGTCGCGGTCAACGCCACCCCGGCCAACACGCTCCTGATGCTGGAGGCCGTACGCGACTTCCGCGCGCAGACCGGCGTCCAGATCGGCGTGAAGCCCGCGGGCGGCATCCGTACCACCAAGGACGCCATCAAGTTCCTCGTCCTGGTCAACGAGACCGTCGGCGAGGACTGGCTGGACAACCACTGGTTCCGCTTCGGCGCGTCGAGCCTGCTGAACGACCTGCTGATGCAGCGTCAGAAGCTGGCGACCGGCCGCTACTCCGGCCCCGACTACGTGACGGTGGACTGAAACCCCATGACCATGGCCAAGCAGACTTTTGAGTACGCACCCGCCCCCGAATTGCGGTCGATCGTCGACATCGCCCCGTCGTACGGCCTCTTCATCGACGGCGAGTTCACCGACGCCGCGGACGGCAGGGTCTTCAAGACGGTCTCCCCGTCCACCGAGGAAGTTCTCTCCGAGGTCGCCCAGGCCGGCGTCGAGGACGTGGACCGCGCCGTGAAGGCGGCCCGCAAGGCGTTCGAGAAGTGGTCGGCCCTGCCCGGCGCGGAGCGCGCCAAGTACCTGTTCCGCATCGCGCGGATCATCCAGGAGCGTTCGCGCGAGCTGGCCGTCCTGGAGACCCTCGACAACGGCAAGCCGATCAAGGAGACCCGCGACGCGGACCTCCCCCTCGTCGCCGCGCACTTCTTCTACTACGCGGGCTGGGCCGACAAGCTCGGCCACGCCGGGTACGGACCCGACCCGCGCCCGCTCGGCGTCGCCGGCCAGGTCATCCCGTGGAACTTCCCGCTGCTGATGCTCGCGTGGAAGATCGCCCCGGCGCTCGCCACCGGCAACACCGTGGTGCTGAAGCCGGCCGAGACGACTCCGCTCTCCGCCCTCTTCTTCGCGGACATCTGCCGCCAGGCGGGACTGCCGAAGGGCGTCGTCAACATCCTTCCGGGATACGGCGACACGGGTGCCGCGCTCGTCGAGCACCCCGACGTCAACAAGGTCGCCTTCACCGGCTCGACCGCCGTCGGCAAGGCCATCGCCCGCCAGATCGCGGGCACCGACAAGAAGGTCACCCTCGAACTCGGCGGCAAGGGCGCGAACATCGTCTTCGACGACGCCCCCATCGACCAGGCCGTCGAGGGCATCGTCACCGGCATCTTCTTCAATCAGGGCCAGGTCTGCTGCGCGGGCTCGCGCCTGCTGGTCCAGGAGTCGGTCCAGGACGAGCTGCTCGACTCGCTCAAGCGCCGTCTCTCCACGCTGCGCCTCGGCGACCCGCTGGACAAGAACACCGACATCGGCGCGATCAACTCCGCCGAGCAGCTCGCCCGTATCAAGGCGCTGACCGAGACGGGCGAGGCGGAGGGCGCAGAGCGCTGGTCGCCCGCGTGCGAGCTGCCGAGTTCGGGCTACTGGTTCGCGCCGACGCTGTTCACGAATGTCACCCAGGCGCACCGGATCGCGCGCGACGAGATCTTCGGCCCGGTGCTGTCGGTGCTGTCGTTCCGTACGCCGGACGAGGCGGTCGCCAAGGCCAACAACAGCCAGTACGGCCTGTCCGCCGGAATCTGGACGGAGAAGGGCTCCCGCATCCTCGCGGTCGCCGGCAAGCTCCGTGCGGGTGTGGTGTGGGCCAACACGTTCAACAAGTTCGACCCGACCTCGCCCTTCGGCGGCTACAAGGAGTCGGGCTTCGGCCGCGAGGGCGGCCGGCACGGTCTGGAGGCCTACCTCGATGTCTGATGTGACTCGTCTCAGCGTCTTCAAGACCTACAAGCTGTACGTAGGGGGCAAGTTCCCCCGCTCCGAGAGCGGCCGGGTGTACGAGGTGACGGCGAAAACATCAGCCACCGGCGCGGCGGGCAAGGGCAAGGGCAAGTGGCTGGCGAACGCCCCGCTGTCCTCGCGCAAGGACGCGCGTGACGCGGTCGTCGCGGCCCGCAAGGCGTTCGGCGGCTGGTCGGGTGCGACCGCGTACAACCGCGGCCAGATCCTCTACCGCATCGCGGAGATGCTGGAGGGCCGCCGCGAGCAGTTCACCGCCGAAGTCGCGGCCGCCGAGGGCCTGTCCAAGTCGAAGGCGGCCGCGGTCGTGGACGCGGCGATCGACCGCTGGGTCTGGTACGCGGGCTGGACGGACAAGATCGGCCAGGTCGTGGGCGGGGCGAACCCGGTGGCGGGCCCGTTCTTCAACCTCTCCACCCCCGAGCCGACGGGCGTGGTCACCGTCGTCGCGCCCCAGGAGTCGTCCTTCCTGGGCCTGGTCTCGGTGCTCGCCCCGGTGATCGCCACGGGCAATACGGCGATCGTCGTCGCGAGCGAGAAGTCCCCGCTCCCCGCCCTCTCCCTGGGCGAGGTGCTGGCCACTTCGGACCTGCCGGGCGGCGTGGTCAACGTCCTGTCGGGCAGGACCGCCGAGATCGCGACCCCGCTGGCCGCGCATCAGGACGTCAACGCGATCGACCTGACGGGCGCGGACGCCGATCTGGCCCGCGAACTCGAAATCGCGGCGGCGGACAACCTCAAGCGGGTTCTCCGTCCACAGCCTGTGGATTTCTCGGCCGACCCGGGCACGCACCGCCTGACGGCCTTCCTGGAGACGAAGACGGTCTGGCACCCGACCGGCTCGCTCGGCGCGTCCGGTTCGGCGTACTGACCGCCCGGGCTCTCCCGGCCCCATGACCGAGCCCCCTGCCGTCCCGTCCGGCGGCAGGGGGCTCTTCCGTGCGCGCGGCTCAGCCCGGGAGCAGCGCCGTCGCCTGCCCCACCAGCGGCAGGTCCTGCAGCGCGCCGCCCCTGGTCACCGGGTCCGTCACCATCGCGGTGCTCACCGGTTTGAAGTCGGCGATCTGCGTGCCCACGGCGTTGTCCAGCGGGTCGACGCCGCTGTTCGCCAGCGGGTCGAGCTGAAGGCTCTTGACCGGCGCCAGCGCGCCCGGCAGCGCGTGCTCGACGCCGGCCGGCACGAGGAGGTCGTCCGCCGACTGCCCGGACGCCAGGGGTGCGCCCAACGGCAGCACGGGGGCTGCCTGCGCCGCCGCACCGCCCGCGCCGATGGCCGCCGCACCCGCCGCGGCGACGGTCAGGCCGACGCGCAGCAGAGCGCGCCGCTGGTTGTTCGAAGCTGCATGACGAGCCATGGGATTCCTGCCTACGTGAGTAATCGCGTGAGTGCGCAGAGTAGTTGAGATGTCACTCCCGGCACCAACCGCTGACCCGGGGGGTCCCCTGCCCGGGTCAATGCCGCACACTTGTCTCCCGTGAGTTCCCAACCCATCCCGACCCGCGTCGTCTTGCTCGCGGGCCCCTCAGGCTCCGGAAAGTCGTCCCTCGCCGCCCGTACCGGCCTGCCGGTGCTGCGCCTCGACGACTTCTACAAAGAGGCCGGCGACCCGACGCTGCCGCTCGTCACGGGCAGTACGGACACCGACTGGGACTCCCCGGGGTCCTGGGACGCGGATGCGGCGGTGGCGGCGATCGCGGAGCTGTGCCGTGCGGGACGTACGACCGTCCCCGTGTACGACATCGCCACGAGCGCACGCGTCGGCACGGAGGCGTTCGCCATCGACCGCACGCCGCTGTTCGTGGCGGAGGGCATCTTCGCGGCGGACATCGTCGAGCGCTGCCAGGAACTGGACGTGCTGGCGGACGCACTGTGCCTGCGCGGCCGCCCGTCGACGACGTTCCGCCGCCGGCTGGCCCGGGACCTGCGCGAGGGCCGCAAGTCGGTCGGCTTTTTGCTCCGCCGCGGCTGGCGCCTGATGCGCGCGGAGCGCGGCATCGTGGCCCGCCAGACCAGCCTGGGAGCTCACCCCTGCGGCAAGGAGGAGGCCCTGGGCCGACTGGCGGCTGCGGCCGCCGGCCGCTGCCGCAGGTCGCCCGCGGCGCGGACGTTGGCGTAACGGAGTCGTTCCTACCCACCCGCCCTTGATGGTGGGGCACGAGGTACCCCCCACGCCCGCCGTGGCGGGCACCTGCGCGCCGTGCAACAGCGCGGCAGGCGGAGGTGAACGCCTGCAGGCACCGCAGGCAGCCATTGAGCAACCCCCACGCCGAGCGGCCGCCTCCGCGAAAGCGGCGCCGGTTCAGGCGCAAAACGCAGCGGGGCCGGACAAGACCCCCCGGCCTGTCCGGTCCCGCTTCTTTCTCCCCCGTGGGCCCCCGTGACCCCCGTGACCCCGTGATCCCCCGTGACCCCGTGGTCCCCCCGATCCCGCCGTCTCCCCCGAAACGGCGGCCCCGTTCCCCCGTTGCCCTCAGGCCACCAGCTCGCCGAAGGACTCTTCCTCGTCACGGCCGAAGCTGAGGACCTCGTCCTCACGCAGCCGGCGGAGCGACCGCCAGATGCTCGACTTCACCGTGCCGACACTGATGTCCAGGATCTCCGCGATCTCCGGGTCGGTGCGGCCCTCGTAGTAGCGAAGGACCAGCATCGTGCGCTGGAGCTCGGGAAGCCTGGCCAGCGCCTGCCAGAGCACCGCGCGCAGCTCCGTACCCCGCATCGCGTCGGTGTCGCTCGCCGTCTCCGGCAGCTCCTCCGTGGGGTACTCGTTGAGCTTGCGCCGGCGCCAGGCGCTGATGTGCAGGTTGGTCATCGTGCGGCGCAGATAGCCCCCGACCGCCGCCTTGTCGCTGATCCTGTCCCAGGCCCGGTACGTCGAGAACAGCGCGCTCTGGAGCAGATCCTCCGCCTCGAACCGGTCACCGGTCAGGTGGTACGCGGTCGCGTACAGGGAGGCGCGGCGTTCCTGCACGTAGGCGGTGAACGCCGCTTCGGCATTCACAGTCTCCGAAAGGCTCGTCCGCTCCCCCGTGGCCTCCCCGTACGCGGCCCCGCTTCCCCCCACGGTCGCGTCAACCACCGTCATGTACGACGGCTTGTGCTGACGCCCGGCGCCGCGAACGCACCCCCGCCCGTTCACCGCGCCGGACTTCTCCGTGCTCCTCACGACGTCGTGGAGACGCGTGACAACTGCGCTTGAGTTGGTGCTGTGCAGTGCGTTCATCTCGCGCCCCCCGTCGAGTGGAGTCAGCTTCCGTCCGTGTGCCAAGAAGCTTGCCCGGGCAGTTTCATGGCGTTGTCCTTCGACTGTCACAGACCTGTCACAGGGGCCCTCGGGGACCCTTCCGGGACCCCTTCCCCACTCGTCCCGAAGCGCTCGAAGCGCCTCCCACAAGGGGAGGAGTCGTGTGAGAGGGCCCCAACGGTCGAACTCCGGCGCCCCCATGGGCCAGAATGACCTCCGTGCCTTTCCTGTTGCTGATCGAGGACGACGACGCCATCCGCACGGCCCTCGAACTCTCGCTGTCACGCCAGGGCCACCGAGTGGCCACCGCGGCGACGGGCGAGGACGGCCTGAAACTGCTGCGCGAGCAGCGGCCTGACCTGATCGTGCTGGATGTGATGCTGCCCGGGATCGACGGTTTCGAGGTGTGCCGCCGGATCAGGCGCACCGACCAGCTGCCGATCATTCTGCTGACCGCGCGCAGCGACGACATCGATGTGGTCGTGGGGCTGGAGTCGGGCGCTGACGACTACGTCGTCAAGCCCGTGCAGGGCCGTGTGCTGGATGCCCGGATCCGCGCGGTGCTGCGGCGCGGCGAGCGGGAGTCCACCGACTCTGCGACCTTCGGCTCGCTGGTCATCGACCGCTCCGCCATGACGGTCACCAAGAACGGCGAGGACCTGCAGCTCACGCCGACCGAGCTGCGGCTGCTGCTGGAGCTGAGCCGCAGGCCCGGGCAGGCCCTGTCGCGGCAGCAGCTGCTGCGGCTGGTGTGGGAGCACGACTACCTCGGCGACTCGCGGCTGGTCGACGCGTGTGTGCAGCGGCTGCGGGCGAAGGTGGAGGACGTGCCGTCCTCACCGACCCTGATCCGTACGGTACGTGGCGTGGGCTACCGGTTGGACGTCCCGCAGTGAGACATGTGCACACGCTGACTGCCCACAGGAACGGAACCCCTCGGTGAGCGGTGCCGCAAAGCGCGCGATTCTCGCCGGACTTCGCTGGACGAGCCTGCGGCTGCGTCTCGTCGTCGTCTTCGCCCTGGTCGCGCTGACCGCCGCCGTGTCCGCGTCGGGCATCGCGTACTGGCTCAACCGCGAAGCCGTGCTGACCCGTACGCAGGACTCGGCGCTCGACGACTTCCGCCAGGAGATGCAGAACCGGGCCGCCGCGCTGCCGCTGCGGCCCTCGCAGAACGAGCTGCAGAAGACCGCCGAGCGGATGGCCGGCGGCAACTCCGGCTACAGCGTGCTGCTCATCGGCGAGCGGGCGCAGGGCAAGCCGGTCGTCGGCGCCTCGGACCCGGACAGTTTCACGCTCGGCGACGTGCCGGACAAGCTGCAGGAGGCGGTGAACGAGCGGCAGGGCGTCGGCGCGGGCAACTCCGTCCCGTACCACCTCTACTGGCAGCGCACCGAGCGCGGCGGCAAGCCCTACCTCGTCGGCGGCACGCGGATCGTCGGCGGCGGTCCGACCGGCTATCTGTTCAAGTCGCTGGACCAGGAGCGCCAGGACCTCAACTCGCTCGCCTGGTCGCTGGGGATCGCCACCACGCTCGCACTCGTCGGCTCCGCGCTGCTCGCGCAGGCCGCGGCAACCACCGTGCTCAAGCCCGTGCACCGCCTCGGCGAGGCGGCCCGCAGACTCGGCGAGGGCAAGCTCGACACCCGGCTGCGGGTCTCCGGCACGGACGAACTCGCCGAGCTGGCAAGGACGTTCAACAAGACGGCGGAGTCGCTGGAGAAGAAGGTCGCGGACATGAGCGCGCGGGAGGAGTCCAGCCGCCGCTTCGTCGCCGACATGTCGCACGAGCTGCGCACCCCGCTGACCGCGCTCACCGCCGTCACCGAGGTGCTGGAGGACGAGGCCGACAGCCTCGACCCGATGATCGCGCCCGCCGTGAACCTGGTGGTGAGCGAGACCCGGCGGCTCGGCGACCTCGTCGAGAACCTGATGGAGGTCACCCGCTTCGACGCGGGCACCGCCAGGCTCGTGGTGGACACGGTCGACGTCGCCGACCAGGTCACCGCCTGCATCGACGCACGCGCCTGGCTGGACGCGGTGGAGCTGGACGCCGAGCGCGGGATCATGGCTCGGCTCGATCCGCGCCGGCTCGACGTGATTCTGGCGAACCTGATCGGCAACGCGCTCAAGCACGGCGGTTCGCCGGTACGGGTGTCGGTACGACCGATCGACCACGAGCTGCTGATCGAGGTACGGGACCACGGCCCCGGCATCCCCGAGGACGTACTGCCACATGTCTTCGACCGGTTCTACAAGGCGAGCGCCTCTCGGCCGCGATCCGAGGGCAGCGGTCTGGGGCTGTCGATCGCGATGGAGAACGCGCACATCCACGGCGGCGACATCACCGCGGCCAACTCCGCGGACGGCGACGGCGCGGTGTTCGTACTGCGGCTTCCGCGCGACGCCTCGTCGCTGAAGGACAGCGACGAGGATACGGACCCGGATGCGGACTCGGACGGCGGCGACGAGCGCGGCCGTGGTCGGGGAGAGGGAGACGCGCAGTGACGCCTCATGGCCGTACCCGCACCGGCGCCCGTACCCGGTGGACGGCAGCCACTCTGGCCGCACTCACGACCGCCGTGGTGCTCGGCGGCTGCGGGATCAGGCCCACCCAGGTGCCGGTCGACGCGGGCCCCGCGCCCTCGCGGGTGCCCTGTGAGGTGACCGACGAGAACATCACCCCGCAGGCGCAGCCGCAGGGTGTCCCGGTCCGGGTCTACCTGGTCTGCGCATCGCAGCTGGAGTCAGTGGACCGTACGGCCCAGATCGCCGAGGGGAAGGCCGCCGACAGCCGCGTGCAGGTCGCGCAGGCGCTCCTCGACGAGCTCCAGGAGGAGCCGTCGTCGCCGGAGCACGAGGCGGGCTTCGCCACATACGTACGCGGGCCTCTGACGCTGAGCGGGCCCCGCAAGGGCGATCCCGCGGGCACGCTGCGGCTGAACCGTCAGCCGGAGGACCTTGCGACGGCGGCGCTCGCCCAGATCGTCTGCACCTTCGCGGAGAACAGGACGGCCGCCACGGGCGGCTCGGTGCTGCTGGGCGGGCCCGGGGAGTACGCGCCGCGGGCGTACCAGTGTTCCGCCGGGACCAAGGAGCGGCCCGACGAGACCGTGCCGACCCTCGGCCCGCTCCCCTCGTCGTAGGGCGCCCACGTACGCCTCGTCGTAGTCGTCGTACGCCTCCCGCTGGGCCGGTCGGGTTCCTCTTTGGAACCTCGCGGAACCGATTCGCGCGCAGCATGCGTCTTGGGGGGCGTGCAGCGTCAAGGTCCGGCCGGCAGTGCCGCCATCCGCTTCCGCGCGGCGGGGGTCATCCTCCTCCTCGCGCATCTGCTGCTCGTCGCATGGCTGACGCTGCGCCCGCTGGACGTGGTGTGGGTGACGGCCACGAATCTCGAGCCGTTCGCCGGGATAAGGGCGGATGTGGCGCTGGGTCCCGTTCAGGCCGCGCGCCGGATCGGCGAAGGACTGCTGCTGCTGGCCCCCCTCGGCATACTGCTGCCGATGGCGGGCGGCCGCCTCGCGGTCTCTCCCGTGGCCTCGCTGGCCCGCACTGTCGCGACCGGAGCCCTGCTGTCGCTCAGCATCGAGCTGCTGCAGACGGGGGTGCCCGGCCGGGTGCTCGACGTGGACTCGCTGCTGCTGAACACGGCCGGGGTGACCCTGGCCCATCTGGTGGTGGTGCCCGCGGGACGGGCCCGCCTCCGTCGCAGGCGGGAGCGCGCGGCCACGGGCTCCTCCCGGCAGAGCCGCGGGGCCCTGCTGCGGGATGAGGCGTCTCAGGGGGCGACCCCGACGATTCCCAGGGTCGGGATCGCACCGTAGAGCGACGCTTTGACCCCCTTCGCTCGGCCACCATGGAGTCATCGGGAGCACGACGAAGCTGCTCCCACGAACGGTTCTCGCGAAGGAGCCCACCATGGCCGCAATTGCCCGCCCCCGAGACGGACGCATGATCGGTGGAGTGTGCACGGCGCTGGCGCGGCGCTTCGGCACCTCCGCGACCACGATGCGTGTGATCTTCGTCGTCTCGTGTCTGCTGCCCGGGCCGCAGTTCCTGCTCTACCTGGCGCTGTGGATACTGCTGCCGTCGGAGAAGACCGCCGGCACCGCCTGGTAGTTCATCCCCGGCGGTCCCTCCCGTCACGAGCAGAGTGGGGGGGGGGGGGGGGGGGGGGGGGGGGGGGGGGGGGGGGGGGGGGGGGGGGGGGGGGGGCGCGGGGGGGGGCGGGGGGGGGGGCGGGGGGGGCGCGCCCCCCCCCCCCGGCCCCCCCCCCCCCCCCCCCCCCCGCCGGCCCCCCCCCCCCCCGCCGCGGGGGGCCCCCCCCCCCGGGGGGGGGGCCCCCCCCCACTTGTTCGGCGTACGTCAGGCGACGCCGGACGACGTCAGCCGAGGCCGGGCAGACCACCGGGCAGACCGCCCGCCAGTCCGCCAGGCAGGCCGCCCGCCAGTCCGCCGGGCAGACCACCGGTCGCGCCGCCGACCGGGAGGCCGCCGAGCAGGCTGGTGACCGGATCGGCCTGGTCGGTCGTCGGCAGCGCCTTGGCGGCGGCCCCCTGGACGGCGGCCGGCAGCGTGGTCGCGTTCCCGATGAGCGCCTGCTGACCGCCCGCCAGCGACTCGGGGGCGGCCGGGAGCGTCGTGACGGCGTCCTGGACCGGCAGGATGCTGGTGACCGTGTCCAGCGAGGCGGCGGAGTCGGGGAGCGCGGCCGGCGCGGCGGAGGCAGTGCCCGCGGCGGCAGCGGCGAAGGCGGCGCCGAGAGCGGCGACACCGAGAGTCTTGGCAGCAGACTGCTTCATCAGTGATGAGTCCTTGGGACGGGAGTATTGAGCGGCTCTGCAAGCTAGCCAGCCCCGCACAGCGGCCGCAAACACCACGAAGCGGCCGAGTGTTGACGATCCCGGCCGCTTCGGCACATCAAGAATCAGCTCTCACCGTGGGAAGAGTCGCTGGTCGTGGCGGTCTGCCGGAACAGCCATTCGGACTTCAATTCGGCGTATCCCGGCTTGATCACGTCGTTGATCATCGCCAGTCGTTCATCGAAAGGAATGAACGCCGACTTCATCGCATTGACGGTGAACCACTGCATGTCGTCGAGCGTGTATCCGAAAGTCTCGGTCAGCAGCTCGAATTCGCGGCTCATGCTGGTGCCGCTCATCAGCCGGTTGTCGGTGTTGACCGTGGCCCTGAAGTGCAGTCTGCGCAGCAGCCCGATGGGGTGTTCGGCGTACGAGGCGGCCGCACCGGTCTGCAGATTGGAGGTCGGGCAGAGCTCCAGCGGGATGCGCTTGTCCCGTACGTAGGCGGCGAGCCGCCCGAGCCTCACGGTGCCGTCGTCGGCGACCTCGATGTCGTCGATGATCCGCACCCCGTGCCCGAGGCGGTCCGCGCCGCACCACTGGAGCGCCTGCCAGATCGACGGCAGCCCGAAGGCCTCGCCCGCGTGAATCGTGAAGTGGTTGTTCTCCCTCTTCATGTACTCGAAGGCGTCGAGGTGGCGGGTGGGCGGGAAGCCCGCCTCGGCGCCGGCGATGTCGAAGCCGGCGACGCCGGAGTCGCGGTAGCGGTTGGCGAGTTCGGCGATCTCCAGGGCGCGGGCGGCGTGCCGCATCGCGGTCAGCAGGGCGCCGACGCGGATGCGGTGGCCGCTCGCGCGCGCCCGCCGCTCGCCCTCGCGGAAGCCCTCGTTGACGGCTTCGACGACCTCTTCGAGGGTGAGTCCCGCCTCCAGGTGCTGCTCGGGGGCGTACCGCACCTCGGCGTAGACGACGCCGTCCTCTGCGAGGTCCTCCGCGCACTCGGCGGCGACCCGGAAGAGCGCGTCACGCGTCTGCATGACGGCGCAGGTGTGCGCGAAGGTCTCCAGGTAGCGCTCCAGCGAGCCGGAGTCGGCCGCCTCGTGGAACCAGATGCCTAGCTTGTCGGGCTCGTGCTCGGGAAGGGAGTCATAGCCCGTTTCGCGGGCGATTTCGATGATCGTGCCCGGACGCAGCCCGCCGTCGAGGTGGTCGTGGAGGAGCACCTTCGGAGCGCGGCGGATCTGGTCCGCGGTGGGCGTGGTGAGGGTCTGGCTCGTCATCTGCGCACTCTAGCCCCTACGCGCGTAGAGAGCGCCCCCTCGCACCCCCTGTCGATACGTAACAGTGACCGTGCGGACGGGTGGAGTACACCTGCACTTCTGAGACTGTTCTGCCATGGCACACCACGCACTGTCGCTGAGGTGGGGGCGTCCGGCCGAGGCGGCCGGAGGAGCGGACACGCGCCGCGAGGCGACCGTGGCAAGGGGAGCGCGCGCGAGCCGGACACCGCCGCGCGCTCGTCTCGGCCGTGCGGTCGGCGGTCGCGCGCTGGGAGCGGACTCCGCCGTGGGCGGGGTGGTGCTACTGCTGCCGGACGGCGAACCGGAGTCGGCACGCAGGCCCTCACCGCTGTCGTACGCCGCGGCGCTGCCGCTCGGCCGCTCGCTGGCCAGGGCGGGCCGCGCCGACGGCCTGTTCGTGCACGCGGTCCACTACCGCTGCCGCGGCTGGAACGGCCCGGACGCTCATCTCGCGGCGGACGCGACCTGGGCGGTGGAGGAGGTCGTACGCCGCTACGGCGACGTCCCCGTCTGCCTGGCGGGCCATGGCATGGGGGGCCGCGCGGCACTCCACGCGGCGGGCCATCCGGCGGTCAACTCCATACTGGCGCTGGCGCCTTGGCTGCCGGAGGACGATGTGGCCGCCGCCCCGGAGCCGGTGAAGCAGCTGGCGGGACGCCACGTCCTGATCGTGCACGGCACGAACGACGCGCGTACGGACCCGGAACTGTCCTACCGGCTGGCGGAGCGGGCGAAGAGGACGAACCGCGACACCTGCCGCTTCGAGGTCCACTCGGACGGCCACGCACTGCGCGAGCACCAGGGCGAAGTCCAGGCCCTGGCTTCGGACTTCGTCCTCGGCGCACTGTTCGCGCGCGCCTACGCCCGCCCGGTGGCGGACGCGCTCGCCGCCCCGCCGCCGCTGGGCCTGCGGATGCCGCTGGCGGGAGGTTTCGGGCGGTCGCTGCGGCCGTAGCGGGGTGAGCCCGGCCGGGGTCGGTCCGGCCGGGGTCAGTCCGGCAGCAGGTGGCCCCGGCGTGACAGCAGGAAGCGTTTGAACTCCGCCACCGGGGCCGTGTCCGGATGGCCGCCCAGCCACGCGACACCGATTTCGCGGACCGCGCGCGGGGCCGTCACCGTCAGTTCGACCACGCCCGGACGCGCCACCGCCGGCGGTGGAAGCAGGGCCACGCCCAGGCCCGCTGCGACCAGGCCGCGCAGGGTTTCCGCCTCCTCGCCCTCGAAAGCCACGCGTGGCGTGAAGCCCGCCTGCGCACACAGGTCGTCGGTGATCCGCCGGAGTCCGTAGCCGGGTTCGAGGGTGACGAAGGTTTCGTCCGCCGCCTCCGCGAGGCGGATCCGCTTGCGGGAAGCGAGACGGTGGTCGTCCGGCACGACGAGGCGCAGCCGCTGCTCGTCCAGGCGGCGGGCGACCAGGTCGGGCGCGTCCGGGACCGGCGAGGTCAGACAGAGGTCGAGGTCGCCGGCGCGCAGGCGCTCGATCATCGCCTCGCCGTAGTTCTGGACGAGGGTGAAGCGAATACGCGGGTGGTCCGCCCGGAACGCGCGGATCAGCCCCGGCACGGTCTCCGAGCCCATGGTGTGCAGAAAGCCGAAGGCCACCTTCCCCGCCCCCGGATCCGCGTCCGCCCGTACCGACTCCGCCGCCCGCTCCACCTCCGCGAGCGCCCGCTCCACGGAGGTGAGGAAGGTCCGGCCGGCCGGGGTCAGCGACACCGTACGGCCCTTGCGGGCGAACAGCACCACCCCGAGATCCTCCTCGAGCCGCACGATCGCCCGCGACAGCGTCGACTGCGGGACGCCCATCTCCTGCGCCGCACGCGTCACATGCTCCTGGCGGGCCACCCCGGCGAAGTACGCCAGGCGCGGAGCGAGCATCAGCGCTGTGTCCTTTACGTATTCTTCGTAACTACTCGGTGACAGCCGCGGCTGTGAGCTGTATTGATGCGCCATGGGAACGATTATCGCCATTCCATGCATTGGACGCATGAAATACCAGGCCTTACGTTCGATGCATGCCTCCTGCAAGTACCAAGGCGCCCGCCACAGCCGCGGGCGCCGACTCCGACGACCGCCTCGCCCCCTCCTCCCCCGGCTACCGCCGCATGAGCTTCGCGCTCTTCGCCGCCGGCGTCGCCACCTTCGCCCTCCTCTACTCCACCCAGGCGCTGCTGCCCGCCGTCTCCGCCGACTTCGGCGTGAGCGCGAGCGCCGCCAGCTGGACGGTCTCCGCTGCGACGGGCGCGCTGGCCCTGTTCGTACTGCCGCTGAGCGCCCTCTCCGAGCGGTACGGGAGACGCACCGTGATGACCGCCTCGCTCGTGGTCGCCGTCGTGATCGGGCTGCTGGTGCCGTTCGCGCCGAGCCTTGAGTGGCTGGTGGCGCTGCGCGCCGTGCAGGGCGCGGCGCTCGCCGGGCTCCCGGCGTCGGCGATGGCGTTTCTCGCGGAGGAGGTGCGGCCCAAGGCCCTGGTCGCCGCGATCGGTCTGTTCGTGGCGGGTAACAGCATCGGCGGCATGAGCGGCCGGATCGTCACCGGCTGGGTGGCCCAGCTCTGGGGCTGGCGCGCGGCGCTCGCCGCGGTCGGCATCATGGCGGTGGTGTGCGCGCTGGTCTTCCGCGCGATGCTCCCCAAGGCCCGCCATTTCACGCCCGGTTCGCTGAACCCGCGCGCCCTGGCGAAGACCGTCCGCGGCCATCTCGCCGACCCGCTGCTGCTGCGGCTGTACGCGATCGGCGCACTGTTCATGACCGTCTTCGGCGCGGTCTACACGGTGATCGGCTACCGGCTGGTCGAGGCCCCCTTCAGCCTCCCCCAGGGCATCGTCGGCTCGATCTTCCTGGTCTACCTGGTCGGCACGGTCTCCTCCGCCGCGGCCGGCGGGCTCGTCGCCCGCCTCGGCCGCCGCGGCGCGCTGTACCTCGCGGTCACCACCACCGCGGCCGGTCTGCTGCTGTCGCTGGCCCAGTCGCTGCCCGCCGTCCTGCTCGGCCTGGTCCTGATCACCGCGGGCTTCTTCGCCGGCCATGCGGTCGCCTCGTCCTCGGTGAGCCATACGGCCAAGACGGGCCGCGCCCAGGCCTCCGCGCTCTATCAGTCGGCGTACTACCTCGGCAGCAGCGCGGGCGGCACGCTCGGCGCGGTCGCCTTCCACTCCGGCGGCTGGGCAGGCACGGTCGTGCTGGGCCTGCTCGCGGTCCTCGGCGTCGTATCGATCACGCTGTACGGGACGCGGGTCGCCAGGGCCGAGCACCGCCTGGTCCTGGCGTCGGCCCGCCACTGAGATTCCGTACCGAATCCGTGCAACTCCTGCTCCCCGGCGAGCGTCAAACACTGAGCGATCGCAATCGCGTAGTGCACAAAGGGGAGTTGGTGGCTGTGGCAGACACAGGCGGGACAAGAGGGACAAGAGGGACGCGCGGCATACGTGGGCGGGCGGGCATCGTGCTCGGACTGACCGGCCTGGTGGTCCCGCTGACCGTGGCACTGGGCAGCGGGACCGCGCACGCCGCGTCGTGCACGACGTCCACGGGGCCGTACCAGAAGCAGGTCGAGAAGTTCCTGGGACGCCCGGTGGACGGGAAGCAGTCGGCTGCCGACTGCAAGGCCATCCGCGCCTTCCAGGCCAAGCACGGGATAACCCCGACCATCGGCTACGCGGGGCCGGTGACGTGGCGCACCATGAGCACGATGCTCGCGCAGCGGGCGGCAGGAAAGACCCCGAACAAGGCGGGCAAGTGCCCGACCAACAAGGGCCGGATCGCGTGCGTCGACCTGACCCGCCAGCTGACCTGGATCCAGGACGGCAGGCATCTCAAATACGGCCCGGTGCCGGTGCGTACGGGCAAGAACGGCACCGAGACCCGGACCGGCGCGAAGAAGATCTACTGGCGCAGCATCAACCACTGGTCGACGCTCTACAACGTGCGGATGCCGTATTCGCAGTTCTTCGACCGCGGCCAGGCCTTCCACTCCACCACGAAGTCGATGTACAACCCGCCCGGCTCCGGCGGTTGCGTCAATATGCGCCCCACGGACGCGAAGGCATACTGGAATCTGCTGAAGAACGGCGACGACGTCTACGTCTACGGGCGCAAGCCCGGAACCTGATCCGCATTGTCAGTCCCCTCCTGTAGGTTCCGAACGGCTGGTGCCAAGGGCGACAGGGGTGGACCCGATGAGTGATCTGGCAGCGACGCAGGACCTGGAATCCAGACTGGAGCAGTACCGACGGGAGCTGACCGGCTACTGCTACCGCATGCTGGGCTCGGCCTTCGAGGCGGAGGACGCCGTCCAGGACACCATGGTGCGGGCCTGGCGGAACTTCGAGAAGTTCGAGGGGCGGTCGTCGCTGCGGTCATGGCTCTACCGCATCGCGACGAACGTCTGTCTGGACATGCTCCATGCCAGCAACCGCCGGGCCCGCCCGATGGACCTCACGGCCGCCACGCCGGTGGCCCAGGCACAGCTCACCTCCCGCCCGGAGATCACCTGGCTGGAGCCGGTGCCGGACGGGCGGGTGCTGCCGTCGTCCGCCGACCCGGCGGAGACGGCGGTGGAGCGGGAGACCATCCGGTTGGCGTTCGTCGCCGCGCTGCAGCATCTGCCGCCCAAGCAGCGTGCGGTCCTGATCCTGCGCGAGGTGCTGGCCTGGAAAGCGAGCGAGGTGGCCGAGCTGCTCGGCACCACGGTCGCCTCGGTCAACAGCGCGTTGCAGAGGGCGCGGGCGACGCTCGCCGAATCGGACCCGGCCTCGACCGATTCGGCCGACCCACTCGACGACGAGCAGCAAAAGCTCCTGGAGCGCTATGTCTCGGCCTTCGAGGGCTACGACATGAAGGCGCTGACCGCGTTGCTGCACGAGGACGCGACGATGTCGATGCCGCCGTACGACCTGTGGCTGCGCGGCCATGACGACATAGTGGGCTGGATGCTCGGCGTCGGCGAGGTCTGCCGCGGCTCGAAGCTGCTTCCGACCGTGGCGAACGGCTCGCCGGCCTTCGCCCACTACCACCCGGCCGAGGACGGCGACGGCTTCACGCCGTGGGCGCTCATCGTCCTGGAGATCAGGGACGGCATGATCGGCGGGATGGACTTCTTCCTGGACACCAAGCGCTGGTTCCCGCTGTTCGACCTGCCGACGCGGCTCGACAAGGACGGCGCGTAGGAGGAGGAGCGGGCCTACGGAGGAGGTTCGGGGCCTAAGCCGGCGCCGACGAGACCGACGAGCCCGACCAGGTCCAGCAGCGACAGCAGCTCATGCCCGGCGTTCCGCAGCCGGATCCGGCACCCCAGCCGCCGTGCGGTGAGCTGCAGCCGGGCGAGCGCGTCGACGGCGGCCAGATTGGGGTGGGTCAGCTCGCCGACGTCGCAGATCGCCTCGGTCGCGCGGGTCGCCGGGACAGCGCCGGTCGCGCGGGTCGCCGCGATATCGCCGGTCGCCGGGGCGGCGCCGGTCGCGTCCGCCGCGTCGGCGCCCCTGAGCTGCGCGCTCAACTCCTCGCACAGCCGCGGCACATCGGCCGGGGTCACCCTCCCGGCGATGCGCACGACGATCGGTTGTGCAGCGTCCACACGGAGCAGACTGCCCCTGCGGGCGGAACTCATCGCCGTACCCAGTCTGCGGCTCATGGCTCACGTCCCGTCCGGTCGCGGTGGCAGACATGTCCCTGCTCTGTGGACCGCGCGGCAGGCCGATTCTCATCGGCCCGCCCGTCGGGGAGCCGCGTCAGGCGATGCGCTCCAGCACGATCGGGTTCGGGGTGAACTCGGTGGCCGACGGGGCGATGTCGTACGCGCCCTCCAGGGACTCCAGGGCGTATTCGAACTTCTCCGGGGTGTCCGTGTGCAGGGTCAGCAGTCGCTGGCCCGCGGTCACCGGCTCGCCGGGCTTGGCATGGATCTCAATGCCGGCGCCCGCCTGGACCGGGTCCTCCTTGCGGGCACGGCCCGCGCCGAGCCGCCAGGCGGCGACGCCGACGCCATAGGCGTCGAGGCTGGTGAGGACACCCGACGAGGGTGCGGTAATCACGTGCTGCTCGCGGGCGACGGGGAGCTCGGCGTCCGGGTCTCCGCCCTGTGCCGCGATCATGCGACGCCAGACGTCCATGGCGGAGCCGTCGGCGAGTGCCTTCGCCGGGTCGGCGTCCTTGATACCGGCCGCGGCGAGCATCTCCTGGGCGAGAGCCACGGTGAGGTCGATGACGTCCTGGGGGCCGCCGCCGGCCAGCACCTCGACGGACTCGCGGACCTCGAGCGCGTTGCCGGCGGTGAGGCCGAGCGGGGTGGACATGTCGGTGAGCAGCGCGACGGTCTTCACACCGCTGTCGGTGCCCAACGCGACCATGGTGGAGGCCAGTTCGCGGGCGTCCTCGATGGTCTTCATGAACGCGCCGGTGCCGACCTTGACGTCCAGGACCAGCGAGCCGGTGCCCTCGGCGATCTTCTTGGACATGATCGACGAGGCGATGAGCGGGATCGCCTCGACGGTGCCGGTGACATCGCGCAGCGCGTACAGCTTCTTGTCCGCCGGGGCGAGTCCGTCGCCCGCCGCGCAGATCACGGCGCCGGTGGATTCCAGGACGTTCAGCATCTCCTCGTTGGACAGCAGCGCGCGCCAGCCGGGGATGGACTCCAGCTTGTCGAGGGTGCCGCCGGTGTGGCCGAGGCCGCGTCCGGACAGCTGCGGTACGGCGGCGCCGCACGCGGCCACCACGGGCGCGAGCGGCAGCGTGATCTTGTCGCCGACCCCGCCGGTGGAGTGCTTGTCGGCGGTGGGGCGGGACAGCGCGTCGAAATTCATGCGCTCACCGGAGGCGATCATCGCGGCAGTCCAGCGGGCGATCTCCGTACGGTTCATGCCGTTCAGCAGGATCGCCATCGCCAGCGACGACATCTGCTCGTCGGCGACCTCGCCGCGGGTGTACGCGTCGATGACCCAGTCGATCTGCTCGGGGCTCAGCTCGCCGCGGTCCCGCTTGGTGCGGATGACGGAGATGGCGTCCATGGGAGTCCTCCAGTGTGCGCTGTACGCGCGGTGTGCGCTCTACACGCCTCTACACGCATAGAGAGTAGGGAATGCGGCCTCCCGCCGGAGCGGGAGGCCGAGGGCTAGCGCAGATGCCCGGGCCCGAAGGCCTGCGGCAGCATCTCGGAGAGCGGGAGCACCCCTTCCGGGGTCTCCAGCAGCAGCTCGGGGCCGCCGAATTCGAACAGCAGCTGCCGGCACCTGCCGCACGGCACCAGGATCTCGCCCCGGCCGTCCACGCAGGTGAAGTGGGTCAGCCTGCCGCCGCCGGTGGCCTGCAGCGCGGAGACCAGACCGCACTCCGCGCACAGGCTCAGGCCGTAAGAGGCGTTCTCGACGTTGCAGCCTATGACCGTACGGCCGTCGTCCACGAGCGCGGCCACGCCGACCGGGTAGCCGGAGTAGGGGGCGTACGCATGCGACATGGCCTCGCGCGCCTGCTCGCGCAGAGCGTCCCAGTCGACTTCCGGGCCGGCGGTGCTCACTTGCCCTCGCCCTTGCGGTACGGCATCCCGTCGGCCTTGGGCATCCGCAGGCGTTGCGCGGACAGCGCCAGGACCAGCAGCGTGGTGACGTACGGCGCGGCGTCCACGAACTGGCTCGGCAGCGCGTCGGTCAGCGAGTACCAGGTGAACAGCAGGGCGGACACCGCCGCGGCGATCACGGCCTGCAGGTACTTCTTCCTGTACAGCTGCCAGACCACGACCACCACCAGCAGGATCGCCAGCAGAAGCAGCATCGCGTGGACGTTCTGGGAGCCGCCGCGCAGCTTGAGGCTGTCGGTGAAGCCGAAGAGTCCGGCGCCCAGCGCCATGCCGCCCGGCATCCAGTTACCGAAGATCATCGCGGCGAGACCGATGTAGCCGCGGCCGCCGGTCTGGCCCTCCTGGTAGATGCCGGTGGACACGATGGCGAGGAAGGCGCCGCCGAGACCGGCCAGACCGCCGGAGACGATGACGGCGATGTACTTGTACTTGTAGACGTTGACGCCGAGGGTCTCGGCGGCCACCGGGTTCTCACCACAGGAGCGCAGCCGCAGACCGAAGGACGTACGCCACAGCACCCACCAGGTGCCCGGGATCAGCAGGACCGCCAGGACGGTCAGCAGCGACAGGTTGGTCACCAGACCACCGAGGACACCGGCCAGGTCGGAGATGAAGAACCAGTGCCTGGCCTGGAGGTCCGCCAGCCAGTCCGAGAGTCCGGGGACGGTGATGTCGGTGATCTGCTCGATGCGCGGGGACTGCTTGGAGGAGCCGCCCTCGGCCTCGGCGAAGGTGAAGTTCGACAGATAGCGGGTGACGCCCACGGCCAGGATGTTGATGGCCACACCGGAGACGATGTGGTTGACGTTGAACGTCACCGTGATGATCGCGTGCAGCAGGCCGCCGAGCGCGCCGCCGACGATGCCCATCAAGACACCGGTCCACGGACCCCACTGGTAGCCCGCCCAGGCGCCGAACCAGGTACCGAGGATCATCATGCCCTCGAGGCCGATGTTGACCACGCCGGCCCGCTCCGCCCACAGACCGCCGAGTCCCGCGAGACCGATCGGCACAGCCAGCTGGAGCGCCCCGGCGACCTGGCCGACGGAGGTGAGGTCGTTCGCGCCGCTGATCACGCGGACCAGCGAGAACAGCGCGAGGCCGGCCGCGATGATCAGCAGGATGACCGGCAGGGACAGCTTGCGGCGTCCGCCGCCCTTCTTGGGCGCGGTGCTCGCCATCGAGACGGTGCTCGTACTCATGCTGCCGCGACCTCCTTGTTCTTGCGGGCCTGGGCGGCAAGCTCCTCGCCGACCTTCTGCTGCTGACGGCGGAGCCCGTACTGGCGGACGAGTTCGTAGGACACGACGACCGAGATCACGATCAGGCCCTGCATGATCGTGGCGATCTCCTTCTCGTAGCCGTGCTGGTCCAGCGAGGCCGACGTCTTCTCCAGGAAGGAGATGAGCAGTGCGGCGAAGAAGATGCCGACCGGGTTGTTGCGGCCGAGCAGGGCGATGGTGATGCCGGTGAAGCCGACACCGACCGGGAAGCTCAGGCTGTACGTGTGGGTCTGGCCCAGCAGCAGCGGCAGACCGGACAGACCCGCGACCGCGCCGGAGATCAGCATGGCGGTCAGGACCATCTTCTTGGCGTCGACGCCGCTCGCCTGGGCGGCGGACTCACTGGCGCCGGTGGCGCGCAGGTCGAAGCCGAAGCGGGTGCGGTTGAGCACGAACCAGTAGACGATGCCGAGCGCGAAGGCGACGAAGGTGAAGCCGTAGATGACTCCGCCCTCGACGTCCACGCCCGGGAACCAGCCGGACTCGGAGATCTCACCCGTCGTCAGGTCGTTGGAACCCTCCGGCTGCACACCGAGGTTGGCCGGCAGGATCATCCATGCGATCAGGCTGGTGGCGATCGCATTGAGCATGATCGTGGAGACGACCTCGCTGACCCCGCGGGTGGTCTTCAGGATGCCCGCGATTCCGGCCCAGAAGGCGCCGACGAACATGGCGACGAGCACGATCAGCAGGATGTGGAGCGGTCCAGGCAGCTCCACGGATGCGCCGACGACCGCCGCGAGCATCGCCGCGAGGCGGTACTGGCCGTCCACGCCGATGTTGAACAGGTTCATCCGGAAGCCGATGGCGACGGCCAGTGCGGCGAGGTAGTACGTACCCGCCTGGTTGAGGATGAGTACCTGAACGTCGGTGTACTCGGCGTTCTCCCACATCAGCTGGTACGGCTCGACCGGATTGCGGTCCGAGACGAGCAGCACCACCGAGGTGAGCGCGAAGGCCACGACCAGGGCGAGCGCCGGGCCGGCGAGACCCAGGATCAGCCGGTCCTTGTCGAACTTCTTCATCGGCTCTCACCGTTCTCGTCGTGCTCGAGGTGCCCGGTGGCTGCGCCGGTCATGGCCGAACCCAGCTCCTCCGGGGTGATCGCGGCGGGGTCGGCGTCCGCGACCAGCCGGCCCCGGTACATCACCCGCAGGGTGTCGGAGAGCCCGATGAGCTCGTCCAGGTCGGCGGAGATCAGCAGCACGGCGAGACCCTCGCGGCGCGCCTCACGGATCTGGTCCCAGATCGCCGCCTGCGCGCCGACGTCCACACCACGGGTGGGGTGGGCGGCGATCAGCAGCTTCGGCGTGTGGCTCATCTCGCGGCCGACGATCAGCTTCTGCTGGTTGCCGCCGGACAGGGATGCCGCGGTGACCTCGATACCGGGGGTGCGGACGTCGTACTCACGGACGATCCGCTCGGTGTCGGCGCGGGCCCCCTTGAGGTCGAGCAGGCCCCTCTTGCTGTTGGGGCGCTCGGTCACATGGCCGAGGATGCGGTTCTCCCAGAGCGGGGACTCCAGCAGCAGACCGTGCCGGTGGCGGTCCTCGGGGATGTAGCCGATGCCGTCCTCGCGGCGCTTGCGGGTCGGCGCGTGCGAGATGTCGGCGTCGTCGAGGGTGATCACACCGCCGTCGGGGTCGCGCATGCCCATCAGGGCCTCGATGAGCTCGGTCTGGCCGTTGCCCTCGACACCGGCGATGCCCATGACCTCACCCTTGTGAATGGTGAAGTTGATCCCGGCGAGCACTTCGCGGATGACGCCGTCGGGGTCGGTCACGGTCAGCCGGAGGTCCGAGACCCGCAGCATCGGCACATCCGTCACCGTCGACTCACGGGTCTCCGGCGAGGGCAGTTCGCTGCCGACCATCAGCTCGGCGAGCTGCTTCGTGGTGGTGGTGCGGGGGTCGGCGGTGCCGACCGTCGTGCCGCGGCGGATCACCGTGATCTCGTCGGCGACCGACAGCACCTCGCCCAGCTTGTGCGAGATGAAGATGACGGTCAGGCCCTCGGCCTTGAGCTCGCGCAGATTGTCGAAGAGCGCGTCAACCTCCTGCGGGACGAGCACGGCGGTCGGCTCGTCGAGGATGAGGATGCGAGCGCCGCGGTAGAGGACCTTGAGGATCTCCACACGCTGGCGGTCGGCGACGCCGAGCTGCTCCACGAGGACGTCCGGGCGGATGTTCAGCCCGTACGCGTCCGAGATCTCCTGGATCTTCTTACGGGCCCGGGCCCCGATGCCGTACAGCTTCTCGCCGCCGAGAACCACGTTCTCCAGCACGGTGAGGTTGTCGGCCAGCATGAAGTGCTGGTGGACCATGCCGATGCCGCGCGCGATGGCGTCGGCCGGGCTGGCGAAGGTGACCTGGTCGCCCTCGATGGTGATGGTGCCCTCGTCCGGCTTCTGCATGCCGTAGAGGATCTTCATGAGGGTCGACTTGCCGGCACCGTTCTCACCGACGAGGGCGTGCACGGTGCCCTTGCCGACGGTGATGTCGATGTCGTGGTTGGCGACGACGCCGGGGAAGCGCTTGGTGATGCCGCGCAGTTCTACGGCGGCAGGAGGGCTGGACGCGGTGATGACGCACTCTCCTTGGCGGGAAAGGAGCATGGAGGCATGCGGAGGGGCTGGAGGCAGGGGGCTGGGCGAAGTTATCGCGTCAATGAGCGATCTACGCGCGTAGCGCTATCGAATATAGAAAACCCGTGACCGGAAACCGGCCCGGGGCCCGAAGGGCGGCTGTTCGCCACCCTCCGGACCCGCGGACCTCAAGGTTCCTGGCCCGCGGTTACGGAGCGGTCTTGACCTTGATCGTACCGGCGATGATGTCGGCCTTGGCCTTCTCGACCGCGGCGGTCACGTCGGTCAGCTTGGTGTAGGCCGGGTTGGAGGCGGCCAGGCCCACACCGTCCTTGGCGAGGCCGTAACGGACCTCACCGGACTGCGGCTTGCCGTCCTTGACCGACTTGATCAGGTTGTAGACGGAGTCCGCGACATCCTTGGTCACCGAGGTGAGGATGTACTCCTTGTAGGGAGCCAGACCCTTCTGGTTGTACTGGTCCGAGTCGACGCCGATGGCCCACTTCTTGGCCTTGGCCGCGGCCTCGATCGAGCCCGAGCCGGCGAGACCGGCGGCGGCGTAGATCACGTCTGCGCCCGCGTCGAGCTGGCCCTGTGCGGCGGCCTTGCCAAGGTCGGGCTTGGAGAAGCCACCGAAGTCCGGCGGCTGCGTCAGGTACTGGACCTTGACGTTGACGCTCTTGTTGGTGTCCTTGACGCCCTGGACGAAGCCCGCCTCGAACTTCTTGATCAGCGGGGTCTCGACACCACCGATGAAGCCGACCGTGCTGGTCTTGGTCACCTTGGCGGCGGCGACACCGGCCAGGTAGGAGCCCTGCTCCTCGTTGAAGACCAGGTTGGCGATGTTCTTGCCGGTCTTCGAGGTGTCGTCGATGAGACCGAAGGTGGTCTTCGGGAACTTGGGCGCGACCTCCGCGATGGCCGGAGCGTAGGCGAAGCCGACGCCGATCACGGGGTTGTTGCCGGCTCGGGCCAGCTCGGTGAGGCGCTGGACCTTGTCGGGGTCGCCCTCACCCTCGCTGGGCTCGGCCTCGGTGCCCTTGATGCCGAGGTCCTTCTCAGCCTTCTCGAGACCGGCGTAGGCGGCGTCGTTGAAGGACTGGTCGCCGCGGCCGCCGATGTCGTAGGCGATGGCGGCGGTGGCTTCCTTGTCCGAGCCAGCCTCGGAAGACGATTTCCCGCCACACGCGGTGGCGGACATTGCGAGAGCCGCGGAGGCGACGCCCACGGTGGCGATCCTGGTGATCCGGCGCACGGAAAGGCTCCTTAGACCTGGCCGAAAGCGCCACTTCCGGCGCTGCTTTCGCGGCGATCGTAACGCGCGTAGATGTCAGTTAAAGACCCGTTCATCAGTCGTTATCGGATCGACGCGTGAAGGACTTGGAGGATACACATGGCCGACATTCTTCCATAGGCCTCACATACACCGCATGATCCATATACCGGACACCTTCCGCTACGTAGAGCGCCGATGCAGTCACCAGTAGCGACTGGCCCCCGATCCGGGGTCGGCTTGTCCTTGCACATGCGTGGCCGAATTCGCTATTTCGCAGAGGGGGTTCGCCAAAGGGTGTCGGCAAGTGGGAACAGGAACTCCCGAATGCAAGCGGGATTTCTCGGGAAAGCTCCCGCGCTCGGCTTTCACCCGGCTGGAATCGTGGACCACTCGCTGTGTCGTGCTGCGCCGCCCGCCGACAGTCCCCGCCTGGCCTTCGTCCTGCTCCTCGCCGCTCGGGGCGAGGACGCCCGGCCCTGCGCAGGCCGGCGCCCGCGGAGTCACGGGCGCTTTTCGTCCTTCTCGGCTCAGGCGGGGAGCCCGTCGATGAGAGCCGCGGCCGTGAACAGCTCGACGCCGACCTTGATCGCACGCTCGTCGGCGTCGAAGTCGCCGCGGTGCAGATCGCGCCGGGTCGTATCACCAGGCGTACGCACGCCCAGTCGCGCCATCGCGCCGGGCACATGCTCCAGGTACCAGGAGAAGTCCTCGCCGCCCAGGCTCTGTTCGGTGTCCTCGATTGCGTACGATCCCCGGCGCGCGGTCTGCGCGTCGCGCAGCAGCTCGGTCACCACTGGGTCGTTGACCACCGGCGGGACCCCGCGGATGTAGTTGACCTGCGACTTGGCCCGGTGCAGCGTGGCGATCTCGTCGATGGCCGCGTGCACCAGGTCGGGGGCCGCGCGCCAGCCCGGCAGGTCGAGGCAGCGAACAGTTCCGGACAGTTCGGCGTGCTGCGGGATGACATTGCAGGCGTGGCCCGCCTCGATACGGCCCCAGGTGATGGCGAGGCCGGAGCGTGCGTCGACGCGGCGGGCGAGCAGGGCCGGGACCTCGGTGGCGATGTTCGCGGCCGCGGTGACCAGATCGGTGGTCAGATGCGGGCGGGCGGTGTGGCCGCCGGGGCCGTCGAGCGTGACCTCCAGCCGGTCGCAGGCGGAGGTGATGGGCCCGGCCCGCAGCCCGATGACGCCCGCGTCGACCCTGGGGTCGCAGTGCACCCCGATGATCTTGCCGACGCCGTCCAGCACCCCGGACTCGATGGCGTCGGGCGCGCCGCCCGGCAGCACTTCCTCTGCGGGCTGGAAGATCAGCCGGACCGGCTGCGGAAGCAGGCCCTGCCGGTCGAGCTCGGCGAGGACGAGCCCGGCGCCGAGGACAGTGGTGGTGTGCACATCGTGCCCGCACGCGTGGGCGCGGTCGGGGACGGTCGAGCGGTAGGGCACCCCGGTCTTGGTGTCGGGGATGGGCAGCGCGTCGATGTCGGCGCGGATTGCGAACAGCGGGCGTGTCCCGTCCCAGGTCCCGATGTCACAGACGAGTCCCGTACCGATGTCGAGCACCCGCGGCGAGAGGCCGGCCCGCTCCAGGCGGGCCTTGAGCGCGGCGGTGGTACGGAACTCCTGGTTGCCGAGCTCCGGGTGCATGTGCAGGTCGCGGCGGAAGGCGATCAGCTCGGCGCGCAGCGATTCGGACAGCGTGCCGGGCAGTGCGGCTTCCCCGCGCAGGTCAGCTTCTGACTCGGGGGACATGAGTTGGTTCACCTGTTGAAGAATACGTCCAGGTGGGGTCCAACTGGCCACTGATCAACAAAAGTTCAGCCCGATAGGGTAAGGAAAGACGGCTCCGAGGTGCATGGTTGTCCATGCATGTGGGTAAACTCACTTCTTCTCTCCGCCCGGCAGATCATGCAGATCCGGCAGATCACGCCTTCAGGCCGGTGCGGGCAGCCGCTGCACATCCTGAGCCGTCCCCGTGACCCCCGCCAGGAACCCCTGGGCCCGTGGGGAGGCGCTGTCCCTGAGCCATTCCGGGGCTATGTCGCAGACCGCGACCCTGATTCCGGTGCCCACCAGGGCGAGCGGCAGGGTGTGCACCACGGTCGAGGGGAAGCTGAGGACCGTGGCGCCTATCGGGCCGCGGCGGGCGATCAGCTCCAGCGGCAGATCCGGCCGGACTATCTCCAGGCCCGTCTCGACGGCGAGGCGGTGGAGCTTTTCCGAGCTCTCGCGGCGGTGCGCGAAGTAGCGGGTGGCGCCGTGCGTACGGGCCAGGGCGGTGACCGCCTCCACATACTGGTCCGGGTCGACCACCCCCGTCTCCACCAGCGACGTGCCGACCAGGTCCGCGCCCCGGGTGATCTTGGGCGGGCCGAACCGGGAACGGGTCCAGCCGAACAGGTTCGGCGTGACGGTGATCCCCTGCGGCGGCTCGACCGGCATCGAGGTGAAGACCTCGACATCGCGGCTGCGCGACGGGGTGAGCCGGCGGCGGGCCAGGAAGGTGACCGGCGCGAGTACCAGCTCGCGAGGCCCCCGCCTGCCGCGCCGGTGCCAGCGCACCAGCTTCTCGCCGCGCGCGAGCTGTGCCACGAACTCCATCGTGGCGGTGCCGTCGTCGACCACGGTCAGATCCCTGCTGCCGACCAGGGTCAGCAGCAGCTGTACGTAGCGGGAGAACGGGTCCCCGATGACGATGCGCTCGGCGCGATGCAGCAGCGGAGCCAGCTCACGCACCGTCTTCAGCGGCGCGCCCGCCCGGCCGCGCGCCTCCTGCCAGCGCACCGTGTACCCCTCGTCGCGGGCCAGCTCCGCCATCCGGCGCAGCTGGCCCCGCGACATGGGGTCGGTGGGCGACAGAACGACCACCGTGAGATCGACGCCGCCCGACCGTGCCGATCCCGCCGGGCCCGCCGACTGGGACGGGACACCGGCCAGCGGCGCACCGTGCTGTGCGTGGGCCCACTCCAGGACGTTCAGGAGCTGGACCGGACTCTCGACAAAGGCGAGGTTCACCGTATTTCACCTCGTGGTGCCGGGTCGGCCAGCCCGCTGGCCTGCTTGTGGGACCGGGAGTCCGGGGGCGAGCCCCCGGGGAGGCACCGCACGGCGCCAGGCCTGTCAGACCTGGGCCGGCTCGCGGTCGTCGGCCTCGGCGACGACGCCCGCGACACGGCGCAGCTTCTTCATCGGGGCAAGCTCGGACTCGTAGACCTTCTTGACGCCGTCGCCGAGCGCGGTCTCGATGGTGCGGATGTCGCGGACCAGGCGCTGCAGGCCGCCCGGCTCGACGGAGGCGGCCTGGTCGGAGCCCCACATGGCACGGTCCAGCGTGATGTGGCGCTCGACGAAGGCGGCGCCGAGCGCGACCGCGGCGAGCGTGGTCTGCAGGCCGGTCTCGTGGCCGCTGTAGCCGATCGGGACGTTCGGGTACTCGCCCTGGAGGCTGTTGATCACGCGGAGGTTGAGCTCCTCCGCCTTCGCCGGGTACGTCGACGTGGCGTGGCAGAGCAGGATGTTGTCGCTGCCGAGCACCTCGACCGCGTGCCGGATCTGCTTCGGCGTGGACATGCCGGTGGAGAGGATGACGGTCTTGCCGGTGGCGCGCAGGGCGCGCAGCAGCTCGTCGTCGGTGAGCGAAGCGGAGGCCACCTTGTGGGCGGGGACGTCGAACTTCTCAAGGAAGGCGACGGCCTCGGTGTCCCACGGGGACGCGAACCAGTCGATGCCGCGCTTCTTGCAGTGGGCGTCGATCTGGCGGTACTCGTCCTCACCGAACTCCACACGGTGGCGGTAGTCGATGTAGGTCATCCGGCCCCAGGGGGTGTCGCGCTCGATGTCCCACTGGTCGCGCGGGGTGCAGATCTCCGGGGTGCGCTTCTGGAACTTGACCGCGTCACAGCCGGCGTCGGCGGCGGCATCGATGAGCGCAAAGGCGTTGTTCAGGTCGCCGTTGTGGTTGATGCCGATCTCACCCGTGACATAGACGGGGTGGCCGGGGCCGGCTGTCCGGGTGCCGAGGGTGCGCAGACGGGACGTGCTCATGGGGGTCGTTCCTTACTTCTCGGGGGAGTTGTGGGACGTGGCAGGGGTGTGGGTGGTGCCGGGAGGGGTGTGGGCAGTGCTGGCAGGGGTGTTGAGAGTCGGGCCGAGGAGCCAGGAGGCGATCTCGCGGATCGCCCCCTCGCCGCCGCGCGTGGCAGTGACGGCACGCGCTGCGGCACGTACGGAGCCGTGCGCACTCGCGACGGCCACGGGCCAGCCGACGAGGTTGAAGCACGGAAGGTCGTTGACGTCGTTGCCGACGTAGAGCACCCGGTCCGGCGCGATCCCGCGCTCCTCGCACCACTGCTTCAGCGCGAGGTCCTTGCGGTCGATGCCGTGCAGGACGGGGATCTGGAGCTTGCGGCCGCGGGCGGCGACGACGGGGTTCTGCTCGGTGGACAGGATGAGCAGTTCCAGGCCGGCCTTGCGCAGATGCGCGATGCCGAGGCCGTCGCCGCGGTGCACGGCGACGGTCTCGTGCCCGTCCGCGTCGATGTACACGCGGTCGTCGGTCTGGGTGCCGTCGAAGTCCAGGACGACGGCGTCGACGTCGTCGCGCGTGGGCAGCGCGGAGACATCGAGCAGCGGGGCGAGCGCGCAGGCCCTGGCGAGGTCGTGCGGGTCGTCGACCTCGAGGACCCGCGCGGGGTCGGTACGCACCAGCGCGGTGCGGCCGAAGAAGCGGTGCCCGGCCTCGCGGAAACCGGTGGCGGACATCGCGTACGCCGCCCCCGTCTCCAGGAAGTCCTGCGGCCGGTCCTGACGGCGCGGCCGGAAGGACGCGTCGTGATTTACGCCGTGGCCGGAGGCCGGGGCGGTGTCGTGGAGCATGGCCGTGGAGCCGCCGGCGCGCTGGGCGCCGATGACCGCCGTGGCGGGTCGCTCGCCGTCGGATCCGGCGTCGGATCCGGCGTCGGCGTCAGCGGCAGCGTCAGCGGATCGCTCGCGCCAGACGAAGCCGTGGAAGGGGGCCACGGTGACCGCGCTGTCCGCGCCGCCCTCGATGACCGCGGCGGCGACGCCCTCGACGTCGTCGCGCGTCAGGAAGGGGCTGGTGCACTGGACGAGCAGGACCACGTCCACGGGCGTGCCGTGCATCGCCTCGTGCGCGTCCATCGCGTGCAGCACCGCTGCCTCGCTGGTGGCGGTGTCCCCGGCGATCGCGGCCGGCCGCAGCACCACTTCGGCGCCCGCGCCGCGCGCCGCCGACGCGATGTCCGGGTCGTCCGTGGAGACCACGACATCGGTGACCAGGCGGGCGGCGAGGCTCTCGCGGACGGCGCGCACGACGAGCGGCACACCGCCGACGGGGGCCAGGTTCTTTGCCGGTACGCCCTTGGAGCCGCCACGGGCGGGAATCACGGCGAGAACGGTCATCGGTGCTCCTGAGTACGGGAGTTGAGGGGAGGCGCCCGGGGTGGCGGGGGTCACAGCTGGCCCATCCGGCGGATGACGGGGGCGACGCGCTGCACGCCGTGGCGGTACGCGCCGCGCGCCGCGTTCCGTACGGCGTCGCGCACCACGCGCCGTATACCGGTGGCCTCTGCCTTCGGGGCCGCGCCCGGCAGCGGGGCGCCGTCGGGGGCCAGGTGGTGGCGGGCGAGGATGCCGGGCAGATAGCCCGGCGCGGTGGCGGGCGAGTAGTACGGCGCGATCGGCGGGAGCTCGGACTGCTCGAGCAGTTCGGCGACGCGCTTGCGAGCCGCGTCGAAGGCCGTTTCGTACGTGCCGTCCGCGCCGACGCCCTGCCTCGCCAGCCAGTCCGGGCAGGGGACGGGCCGGTGGCCGCCGTCCAGGCTGTCCCAGGAGGTCAGCAGCCCGGAGCCGAGGAAGTGGTGGTTGCCGAGCGCCTCGCGCACACCCAGGTCGCTGAGGACCGCGGTGGGGATGCGCCGGTGCAGGGACTCCAGGGCGGCCGTCGAGGAGACCGTCACCAGCAGGTCGGTGCGGTCGAGGACCTCGCCCATGTGCCCGTAGACCAGCTTGAAGTTCGGCGGCAGTCCGCCGGGCAGCTTGTCGGCGAGCTTCTGGTACGGCAGCTCTTCGAGGTGCGTGGTGTGCTCGCCGGGCCTGGAGCGCAGCTTCAGCAGCACCTCGCGGTGCGGATGGAGCCTGGCGTGCTCGACCAGGCGCCTCAGCAGATAGGTGCGGTGGGCGCGGGACTCGGGCACGGAGGGCTGAGCGGCGAAGACGACGGTGTCGCGGTCGTCCGCGGCCTCGTAGGGCGCGCCGCCGAGGAACGGCAGCGCGGCCTCGGTGACGGACGAGGCGTCGGCGCCCACGCCCTCGTACACCGTGCGGAACCGGTCCGCGTCGTGCCGTGAGTTGGCGAGGACCACGTCCGCGCCGTGCCGCAGCAGCAGGCCGTCGGCGAGCTTCTCGTATACGACGCCGACATAGCCGGTGACGACGACGGGCCTGCGGGGCAGCGCCAGCGCGGCGAGCCCGTGCAGCATGGCCTGGACCGCGCCGCCGACGAGGGCGAGCACGATCACGTCGTACGGCTCGTCCTTCATCACCCGCAGGAACTCGTTGCCGGTCAGCTCGCGCACGTCGTCGGCACGCGCTCCGACTTCGGCGAGCTGGCGGGCCGTGGGAGTGGCCCGGCCGCGCAGCAGAAAGCCGCTCAGCTCGATGGAGTCCGGGGCGTCTGCGGGGGCTATACGGCGCGCGGTGAGCGCGCCCCATTTCCACCGGGTGTCGGAGTCGGCGAGTACGGCGACCCGTACGGCCTCGCTGGTACTTGATGGCACGCCGAGGACGTTAGAAAGGCATTCCGTTTGACGGCCCAACTCGACCACAACAGCTGGTTAACAGCGTGTCTACGATTGGCGAAAATGCCCATGAATCAAGCGGGTTAACGGACTCGCCGCCCTGCGTTCACCCGCCATCCCTCCCAGCGACAGAACGAATGCCGGGTTTCGGCCTAGCCTCACCCGGGTGGTTAAGCTCTCCGTCATCGTGCCGTTCTTCAACGTGCAGACATACGCCCCCGACACCCTGAGAAGTCTCCAGGCGAACGCCCGCGAGGACTTCGAATTCCTGCTTGTCGACGATTGCTCGACAGATGGGACGCCGGAGATCCTGGAGCGGGCGGAGCGTGAGGTTCCGGGGGCTCGGCTGATCAGACATGAACAGAACGGCGGCCTCGCCACGGCGCGGAACACCGGTCTCGACGCCGCGAGCGGGGAGTACATCACCTTCCTCGACGGAGACGACTGGCTGGCCCCCGGCCACTACGAGCTGCTGCTCACCGCCATGGAGGAGCTCGGCTGCGACTTCGTCCGCACCGACCATGTCCAGTGCACGGCCAGGGCCCGTACGGTCCACCGCGTCCCGGTCGGCCGGCGCGGCGAGGTGCTGCGTCCGCGGGACGTGATCCTGCCCGCCGACCGGTCGACCGGCGTCGACTATCCGTTCGCCTGGGCCGGGATGTACCACCGGCGGCTCGCGGATCGCGGACTGCTGCATTTCACGGACGGGCTGCGCACCGCCGAGGACCGGCCGTGGATCTGGCGGCTGCACCGCGAGGCCGAGTCTTTCGCCGCAATCAGCCACTTGGGGATCTTCTACCGACGCGGCGTTGCATCATCCCTGACACAAATTGGTGACATTCGCCAGCTCGATTTCATCCGGGCATTCGACCAGGTGCTCGAAGAAACGGCGAAGGATCCGGATTCCGCTCGCTTGTTGCCGAAAGCCGTGCGAACGTACTGTGCCGTCATTTCCCACCACTTGGGATCAATAGAGAGGTTCGAACCCGCTGTGGCGCGGAAATTGCGTGCAATGAGCGCGGCGGCCCTGAAGCGGATGCCGCAGGACATTTTGAAGGAAGCGCTCGACTCGATGGACGTCGAGCGCGCATCGAGACTGCGCAGGCTGCGCCGCCGCCCCTCCCCTCTCTCCGTCTCCGGGGAGGCGGCGGCCTGATGCGTACGACCCAGATCTTCTACGCGTCCTCGCTGTACGGGGCGGCCACGCTCGCCGCGGCGATCGACAGCGGCTGCTTCGCGACCGCCGACCGGCGCCTCCTGCTGGTCGCCAACAACGCGTCGACGCCGGAGACTTCGCCCTCACTGGACACGATGCCCGGGTTCGAGCGGCTGCGCGGCCGCTTCGACGGGGTGCTCTCCTGGAACGAGGCGATCTCCCCTTTTCACCCGGGAGGCTGGGCCCCGCGCTCGGACGACGGCCCGCTGTGGGAGCGGTATCTGCGGATGCTGTGGGACCTCGGTGACGACCGGATCGAGCTGGCCGTCGAGTCCATCCAGGTCAACCCGGCGCTGGCGATCGCGCAGCTCTTCCCGGACGCGACGCTGGACGTGTACGCGGACGGGCTGATGAGCTATGGGCCGACCCGCAGCAAGATCGACCCGCTGGTCGGCGAGCGGGTGCGCAGGCTGTTCCACCTGGATCTCGTGCCGGGCCTGAAGCCTTTGCTGCTCGCGGAGTTCGGGGCGGAGGCGCAGGTCGTACCGACGGAAGCCTTCGTCAAGGTCGTCGCCGAACTCTCCGACGCCGTCCCGGACGCGGCACCCGGCGAGGCGACCGCGGCGGGTGAGGGACCCGCGGGGGGTGAGGAGACCGCGGCGGGAGACGGCCCGGCCCTGCTGCTCGGCCAGTACCTCGCGGCGCTCGGCATCATCACGCCCGAGGAGGAAGAGGCCCTCCACGTCCGGATGGTGCGGGGCGCGGTCGCGCTCGGCCACCGCCGGATTGTATTCAAACCGCACCCCACGGCCCCGGCGTCCTGGACGCGCACCCTGGAGCGCGAGGCGGAGACGCTGGAGGCGGAACTGATCGTCCTGGACCGGCCGTTGATCGCCGAGGTGCTCTACCGGCAGCTGCGGCCCGCACTGGTGGCGGGCTGCTTCTCGACCGCGCTGTTCACGGCGAGCACGTTCTACGGCATCCCGGTGGCCCGGATCGGCACCGAGCCGCTCCTCGACCGGCTCACGCCGTACCAGAACAGCAACCGGATTCCCCTGACGATCGTCGACGCGCTGCTGCCCGACCTGGCGAAGGGCGAATCGGGCGCGCCGCGGGAGGTGGACGAGACGGTGACCGGCCTGCTCAACACGGTCGGCTTCGCGATGCAGGCGCAGCTCAGGCCGGATCTGCGAGCGGCGGCGGAGAGCTATCTCCGGGGCCACCTGGACTCGCACACCCGGCGCTACTTCAAGCGCCGCCGGCTGACGGTGCTCGGTCTGCCGGGCGGGATCCCGGTCCCGCGGAACGCGGCGGTACGCAGGGTGGTTCGCCGGGCCCGCCGCCTGAAGCGGGTGGCACTGGGCTGACCCGACGCCTTGCCCCGGGGCCCCGTTCGGCCTTGCCCCGCGGCCCCGCCCCGGGGCAGGGCCGAACGGGCGGGCGAGGACGCGACCGGGCTGACCGAGTGGCTGGAGCGGGTCAGGAGCTGCTGATCGAGAGCTTCACCGCGAAGCCGAGGAACAGCGCGCCGGCCGCCGATGTCGCCCCCGCCGACAGACGCTTGCGGCGGCGGAACGCGGCAGCGAGGTGGGTGCCGGTGAAGATCAGCAGCGTCAGATACAGGAAGCTCGCCAGCTGCGCGAGCACGCCGAGCACCACGAAGGACAGCGCCGGATAGGCGTAGCCCGGGTCGACGAACTGCACGAAGAAGGCGATGAAGAAGAGGATCGCCTTCGGGTTGAACAGACTGATCACAAAGGCCCTGCGGAACGGCCGCTCGGCGGCGGTCGCGCCGTCCGCGGCCGGCTCCTCGACCGTCCGCTCGCGCCGGGTGCGCCACATCGACCAGGCCGCGCGCAGCATCCCGATCGCCAGCCAGGTCAGATAGCCGGCGCCGGCGAACTTCACGATCCCGAAGAGCACGGCGTTGGCCTGGAGCAGCGAGGCGACGCCCGCCGCGGACAGCACCATCAACACGGTGTCGCCGCACCACACGCCGGCGGCGGCCGTATAGCCCGTACGCACACCTCGGCGCGCGGCGACCGAGAGCACGTACAGGGAGTTCGGCCCCGGCAGCAGAACGATCAGGACAAGGCCGGCCAGATAGGTCGGCAGATCAGTAACACCCAGCATGAGGCGGAGTGTCGCACATGGGTACGTCACTCCGCCTTCGTGTTTCGTATCACGGAATGAGGCATGCCGGGTCCGCTCAGGCGTGCCCGATCCGCTCAGGCATGCCGGGTCCGCTCAGGCGCGCCCGATCTGCTCAGAAGGCATCCGTGGGGACATAGGTGCCCCACACCGCGCGCAGCGCGTCGCACACCTCGCCCACCGTCGCCCGCGCCTTCAGCGCGTCCTTCATCGGGTAAAGGACGTTGTCCGTCCCTTCCGCGGCCTTCCGCAGCGCCGCCAGCGCCGTATCCACCGCCGCCTGGTCGCGCTCCGCCCGCAGCTTCGCAAGGCGTTCCGCCTGCTGTGCCTCGATCGCCGGGTCCACACGCAGCGGCTCGTACGGCTCCTCCTCGTCCAGCGCGTAGCGGTTGACGCCGACGACGACCCGCTCGCCGCTGTCGGTCTCCTGCGCGATGCGGTAGGCGCTGTGCTCGATCTCGTTCTTCTGGAAGCCGTGCTCGATCGCGCTGACCGCGCCGCCCAGGTCCTCGACCCGCCGCATCAGCGCCAGCGCCGCCGCCTCCACGTCGTCCGTCATCTTCTCCACGACGTACGAACCCGCGAACGGGTCGACGGTCGCCGTCACATCCGTCTCGTACGCGAGGACCTGCTGCGTACGCAGCGCGAGCCGGGCCGACTTGTCCGTCGGGAGGGCGATCGCCTCGTCGAAGGAGTTGGTGTGCAGCGACTGCGTACCGCCGAGCACGGCCGCGAGCCCCTGGACAGCGACACGCACCAGGTTCACCTCGGGCTGCTGCGCGGTCAGCTGCACACCGGCGGTCTGCGTGTGGAACCGCAGCATCAGCGACTTGGGGTTCTTCGCGCCGAACTCCTCGCGCATCACCTTCGCCCAGATCCTGCGCGCGGCACGGAACTTGGCGACCTCCTCCAGGAGCGTCGTACGGGAGACGAAGAAGAACGACAGGCGCGGCGCGAAGTCGTCCACGTCCATGCCCGCGGCGACGGCCGTACGGACGTACTCGATGCCGTCCGCGAGCGTGAACGCGATCTCCTGCGCGGGCGAGGCCCCGGCCTCCGCCATGTGATAGCCGGAGATCGAGATGGTGTTCCACTTCGGGATCTCGGCCTTGCAGTACTTGAAGATGTCGGCGATCAGCCGCAGCGAGGGCTTGGGCGGGAAGATGTACGTGCCGCGTGCGATGTACTCCTTGAGTACATCGTTCTGGATGGTGCCGGTGAGCTTGTCCGCGGGGACGCCCTGCTCCTCGCCGACGAGTTGGTACAGCAGCAGAAGCAGCGCGGCCGGCGCGTTGATCGTCATCGACGTGGAGACCTTGTCCAGCGGGATCCCGCCGAACAGCAGCTTCATGTCGTCGATCGAGTCGATCGCGACGCCGACCTTGCCGACCTCGCCGTGCGCGATCGGCGCGTCCGAGTCGTGCCCCATCTGGGTCGGCAGGTCGAAGGCGACGGACAGGCCCATGGTGCCGTGGGCGATGAGGTCCTTGTAGCGGGCGTTGGACTCGACGGCGGTGCCGAAGCCCGCGTACTGGCGCATCGTCCAGGGCCGGCCGGTGTACATCGTCGGGTAGACGCCGCGGGTGAAGGGGTACGAGCCGGGCTCGCCCAGCTTCTCTGCCGGGTCCCACCCCTCCAGTGCGTCCGGCCCGTAGACCGGTTCGATGGGTACTCCCGACTCGGACTCGCGCGCCATGATGTGTGCCTCCACTGGAGCTACTCGCTGGTAACCGGCCTTCGCGACGGACTGTAGCGGCGGGTCCGGTACGGGTGGAGGGCCACGCGCTGGGACCTTCCTCACAGCTTCTTCCCCATAATGCGCGGGATTGCGCAACCGGGCAGAGCGGGAATCTGTCTCATGGGGCACAGGAGATACAGGGGGGCGTACATGCTTCGGAAAACCGTCATACCCAGAGCCGCCATACGCGGATCCGTCATACGCAGAACACTCGCCGCGGCCGCCGTGCTGGCCGTGGCCACCGGTTGTACGGCGCAGGCCGCCGCCGGCCCGTCGCCGGCCGACGCGAAGCCTGGCAGCACCGCGCCCGCGCCGGGCGCCACATCGACGCCGACGTCTTCCGCGCCGGCCCCGGGCACGCCGTCGGCGAAGCCGAGCCAGTCCGCCACGACCGCGAAGCCCGAGGTCCTGATGGCGAGCGGCTCGAAGAGCGAGCGGGTGCGCGAACTACAGGCCAGGCTGGCCCAGATCGGTTGGTTCGACGACACCCCGACCGGCACGTACGGTCCGGTGACGGTCGCGTCCGTCAAGGGCTTCCAGGGCAAGCGCGGCCTGCCGACGACGGGCGACACGGACACCGTGACCTGGCAGAAGCTGCTCGCCATGACGAAGGAGCCGACGCGCGACGAGCTGAAGGGCAGGACCGTCAACAAGCCGTCGGCGAAGCTGGACCCGCGCTGCAAGACGGGCCGGGTGATGTGCATCAGCAAGACCACCCGCACGCTCTCGTGGGTGATCGACGGCAAGGTGCAGTCGACGATGGACGTGCGCTTCGGCTCGCAGTACACGCCGACGCGTGAGGGCGCCTTCAGCGTCTTCCAGAAGTCACGGCACCACGTCTCGTCGATCTACCACACGCCCATGCCGTACGCGATGTTCTTCAGCGGCGGCCAGGCGGTGCACTACTCGGCGGACTTCGCGGCCCGGGGCTACAACGGCGCTTCGCACGGCTGCGTCAATGTCCGGAACGAGGGGAAGATCGCTTCGCTCTTCGCGCAGGTCCGAAACGGTGACCGCGTAGTCATTTATTGGTGAGTGCGAGGCGAGTATGTGGCGGGGGGGGGGCCCGGGGGGGGGGGGCCCCCCCCCCCGGGGGGCGCCCCCCCGGGGGGGGGGGGGGCCCCCCGCGCGGGGGGCCCCCAATTACACGCGGGTCACACGCCAAATCGCCCGGGGCGGAAAA
>NZ_JBIAPW010000051.1:0-3925 GCF_042888505.1 Streptomyces sp. NPDC002870 | reverse complement strand
AGGGGGGTATTCTGGCTGCGCGTTGCGGCCTGGCCCAAACGGGTCCGCGTTTTTTTTTTTTGGGGGGGGGGGGGGGGGTGTGGGGGGGGGGGGGGGGCGGGGGGCACGGGCCCCCCCCCGCGCCGTTTGCACCGAGCCGTAGGTACGGGGGGAACCCCGGCTCTGGTGCAGCCGATGACCAGTCGGCTCACTCTCTACTGCGCCGTGGGCTCAAAAAACGTCACACCTGGACGGCCGAAAATCGTCACTGCCGAGAATTCGCAGGTCAGAAGGGGGTCGAAGCAGCGCCGAACGAAGGCACCGAGGCACTTTCTGACGGCAGGGGCGCGGGCTCCGCGGGCAGTGGCGTCCAGGAGACGGGCGGCAGTGAAGCGCCGGAGCGGCTGTCGATGGCGGGGGCGCCCCGGTCCTTTCCGCCGTCGTCACCGCTGTCGCCGCTGTCGCCGTCACCGGTACCGCTGCCGCCGTCGGTCTGGCTGCCGTCGTCGGTGTCGCCGTCGAGCAGCCGGTCGCAGAAGCGCTCCACCCGGCCCGCCCCCTTGGCCGCGTCCTCGAGCTGCCGCTTGCGGTCGGGGGCGATGCGGCCACTGCGGTAGTCGCGGCAGGCCTCGACCGTCTTGCGGTACGACTCGGCGTTCGGGTCGGGGGACTTCTCGTCCGGGTCGCCCTGCTGCCTGCCCGAGCCGCTGTCCCCGCCGCTCGACGAGCCCGGGTAGTCGCCGCCGTCACTCGCCGGGGGCGACACCGGTGGCGTACTGGGCGAGCCCGAGATCGGCGGGGGTGCGACCACTCCCCCACCGGTGTCCGTCTCGGAGACCAGCGGCCCGGGGGTCGCGGCGGCCGAGACGGTGGACGCGGGCAGCGGATCGTCGCGGAAGGGCGACGGCAGAAAGCCCGTGCCCGCGGCGACGGCGACGCCGCCGAGCGCACAGCCGGCCACCGCGGCGGCAAGCCCGAAGCGCACCGGGCGGGCGAAGAAAGTGCGGGGCGCGCGATGCGCGGAGGCGGCGCGCGCGGAAGAAGCGAGATGTACGGTCCCGAGCATGTCCCCGGCGGGCGCGTCGGCTTCCGCCCTGGACTTCCGGAACGCGGCCAATGCGGCCGCCTCGCCGGGCATTTCACCGCCGTCCGAGTAGCCGGGGCGGCTGGGTCTGCCCATGCCGTACAGCTCTCGGGACAGTCGCGCGGCCTGGATACGGGCGTGCTCGTCGGCGGTCTCGACCGGTTCACCGCGCAGCAGTCGCTCCGCCGCTTCCCTGTCAAGCCACTCGTACCGCTCGTCGGCCATCACATGTCCTTCTGCGTCCGCAGGCGTGAATGCGTCACACCGGCGGGTGCCGTCGCGCCCGGCCGGGGGCCGCGCTGCGGCGGTACACCGTTCAGATCCGCGCGGTCGGCGCCAGGGTTTGCCTGGTCCGCCTCGCCGCTGTCCTCGCTGAAAGCCGGTGCGGCTTCCGCGCCCAGCAGCTCGGCCAGCCGCTTCAGCCCACGGTGCGCAGCGGTGCGTACCGCGCCGGGCCGCTTGCCCAGCGTCTTGGCCGCACTCTTCGCATCGAGGCCGACCACGACGCGCAGTACGACGGCCTCGGCCTGATCCTGCGGAAGCTGGGCGATGAGGGCCATCGTGTTGCCGGTGGCGAGAGCCTCCATGGCCTCGTCCGCGGTGTCCGAGTCGGCGGCCCTGCCGGTGAGCTCGGTCTCGTCGCCGCCGACGGCGGGGCGGCGGCCGCGCATGCGTATGTGGTCGAGGGCGCGGTTGCGGGCGATCCGTGCGGCCCAGCCGCGGAAGCGGTCCGCGTCCCCACTGAACCGGTCGAGGTCGCGGGCGATCTGCAGCCAGGCCTCGGACGCGACGTCCTCGGCGTCCGGTTCGCCGACCAGAGTGCGTACATAGCCGAGCAGCCGTGGGTGCACGGCGCGGTACACAGTACGGAAGGCGCTCTCGTCCCCGTCCTGTGCCGCGAGCACCGCGGCCGTCAACTCCGCGTCGTCCCCCAGCACTCCCTCAACCTGTCCTGAATCGCAGCTGGTCACCACTGCCGCGCGGTCCTGCGCGAATCAGCACGCTACGTCCTATGGTGCGGTCACGTCCATGCCTTGTACAACTTGCAACGATTCCCGCACACGGCGCGGTGTGACAGAAAACCCACTCGCGGCGCTGAGAGGAGTACGGGGCGGCTCTGCGGCCCCGGCGATCGACGACCGGGGCCTCTCCTGTGGGGGGTGGCGGCCCCGGTCGTCCTTCTACGTCCGGGGCCGGTCCGTCAGCAGCACATGACCGGCGGGGCGTCGGGCGCGGCAGCCTTGCGCGCCCGCCCGTGCAGCAGCAGATAGAAGCGCTGCACCGACTCCTCGGGACCGCCCAGCTCGAAGCGGTTGACGACCTTGCCGAGCGGATTCCACACGCGCCCGTCGGGCATCCGGATCCCCACCGGCTGGCCGAACAGCTCCCGCTGCTCCGGCTCCAGGTCCACCCACCGGGCCCCGGCCCGTCGGACGATCACCTCTCCCACGTACGCCCCGAGGCCCTGAAGGAGCCCGGAGACCCGCCCGGCCTCCGGACGGCCGCGCCGTACCCCGTCCACCATGAAGTCGACGATCCGCAGGCTGCCCACCGAGTAGTCGAGCGGCAGCCGGCCGCGCGCCGTCAGCCGGTCGACGACCCCGGCGACATAGACGCGCATCTCGGCAGCACCGGGCAGCACCCCAAAGTCCGTATCCATGCCAGACCCAGCGGCATGTACATGAAGAACATCACGCTGTGCGGAAGTGTTGGTTCTCACGCGTGAGTTCGGGCTGCCCGTACAACCATTGGCGGGGTTCGGGCGTCGTCGGGCAGCGCCTGCCCTGCTCCACGGAGGCGAGGGAGTGCGTCAGGTAGTGCAGCTGCGGCGCCGGCGCTTCCTGCGTGAGCCCCGCGTGTTCGCGGAGACTCCCGGCTCGCTCAACTCACCCCGGCAGGAAGCTCGATGTCCCCGTGGAACACTCCCCGGTTCTCCTCGTTCACATCCTGGCCGTAGGTGATGCCCTGTCCCCCGTAGGGAATCAGAAAGCCGAAACGGAACCGGTGGGATTCGACTCTGTACGTTTCGGGGTCGAGGATCAGCGTCTCCTCCAGCTGGGACAGCGTGAGCTGGTCCTCGGTCGCTGAAACCCCGGCCTTCTGGAGTTGCTTCAGGGTCGGCTTCAACTCGCGTACCGCCTTCTCGGCAAAGGCCCGGTCCCGCACCTCCGACAACTTCCGTGAGCCGGAGCGGACCTGGAGTCGAACCTTCCCTTCCTCCTTGGTCAGCGTGACGTCATCCCCCGACTCTTGGACGTACTTCCTGAACTCCCCTATGGCAGCCATGGGGTCTTCCACCTTGTTCTTCATGTCCGGATCGGAGACCGGGCCGCGCTTCCAGGCGTCCCGGCCTTCTTTGACGTACTGCGTACCACCGACCACAAAGATCTCTTCAGGCTTACGCTTCCCCTTGCTGATGACGGCCCCTGAGGAGTGGAAAGCCTCAGGGTCCTGGGTCCGCCTGACCGTGGCCTTGTAAGAAGCGGTGCTCGCCTGCCCCTGAAAGACGAGACTCTCGCTGCCCTTCACCGCGAACGTCCAGCCGCCCTGGGCCGCCATCGCCTCTTCCGCTCGGTCAAGAAAATCCTCAGCGGTGACCGGCTTCGCAGGCTCCGTTTTCTTCACTTCGGGGCTCGTTGACCCAGCCGCCTGGACCGACTCCGTCGGCTCCCCTTCCGCTGAGCAACCGATCAGCGAAAGGGAGAGCGGGATGATCAGCGCGGCAAGTCTGTAGTTCACTCGCATGTTCAGACTCCTTCGGCCGGGCGGGTCAGTAATCCGGTCGCCTGACGGCGACACCCTGTGTGCGTGAAAATCGGTGTGTGGTCGTCCGGCGGACGTCGTATCGCCTTGGCGCGTTCC
>NZ_JBIAPW010000050.1:44262-50239 GCF_042888505.1 Streptomyces sp. NPDC002870 | reverse complement strand
CTTCCGCGGTCCCTGCGGCTTCCGTTCCTCGCGGATCTCGAAGTCCATCGCATCCCCTGAACTGGGGTGTTGCGACGACCACTAGAACCCAAGCGACGCGGTGGCGGCCTTTGGCGTGGTTGCGCACGAGGCGGGTGAGCGGTGGTGTGCCGCACCCGGATCCCGCGGTCGCGTGCTCGATCTCTGCGACGTGGCGTAACGGCTCGCGCGACCCATGGGCGGCTACGCCTGACTCCGGAACGGTCAGAGGCGGCCCGGCGGCGCTTTCGCGGGCTTTTACCCGACGCTTCTGGCTACGTCAAGTCCCGAGTCCTCGGAACATGACCATGCTCTGCCGGTCGGGCCTACTTGAAGTGCGCCCCCACCCGAAAGGGAACGAGGCAGCACGGTAAGGCGGAAATCCTCGCAGAGGATTCTCTCCTTCACCGAACCGCCGGTTATACCGGCATGGCGGTCCCGGTCGTAAGCCGATCCGCCGACCACCGCCCGGAATTCCCGGGGCAACTCAAATAGTCCCTCTTTATCAGTCGGAGAAAACCCATGAACCGCAATGTTCACACCCACAACGACGACCGTCCCAAGCGTCGGGGCCTTCGCCTTGCGACGGTTGTCGCCTCGGCCGCTGTGATCGGCGGAGGTGTCATCCTTCCGGCAACCACCGCGACGGCGGCCCCGATGCCTGCCTCGTCGGTCGTGAGCCTCGCCGATACCCACAAGCACCCTGACAAGCACCCTGACAAGCATCACGGTAAGGGAAAGGGAAAGGGCAAGTGTAAGAGCAAGGGCAAGGGTAAGAACAAGGGGAAGGGTAAGAATAAGGGCGGCGACGCCAAGGGTGGTAGTGCTTCTGGCGTTGGTACCAATAAGGGTGGTGACGCCAAGGGGGGTGGTGCTTCTGGTGTTGGTACTAACACCGGTGGTAATGCTCAGGGTGGTGGTGCTTCTGGTGTTGGTACTAACACCGGTGGTAATGCTCAGGGTGGTGGTGCTTCTGGTGTTGGTACTAACACCGGTGGTAATGCTCAGGGTGGTAGTGCTTCTGGTGTTGGCACTAACACCGGTGGTAACGCTCAGGGTGGTAATGCTTCCGGCGCTGGTACCAATAAGGGTGGTGACGCCAAGGGTGGTGACGCTTCTGGCGTCGGGACCAACACTGGTGGTAACGCTCAGGGTGGTGACGCCACGGGCTAGCAGCTGACTGGCGCGGACAGCGTCGAATGAGTTCGCAGTCTGGCTGGGTGGCAGAGCCGGCGGCCACGCCACCCAGCCAGACCGCCGAATGTCCCAGCGAAAGCGGAATGTGCGGCTGTTTCAGGCGGCCCTGCAATGTACGGCGAATGCGCCCCCCCCCCGACATCGGGTATAAACCCGCCTCGAAAGACTAAGGTTTTTTCGCTCGTTCTCACATTCTCGAGAGCATGCGAAAGAGGAACGAGAATTCTCATGAAGCGTAGTATCCGGAAGAGCAGTCTGGCCGTAGCCACCGCCGCCGTCCTCCTCACTGCCGGCGGTGTACTGATCCCGGCGAGCGCAGGGTTTACGGCACCGACGCTGCAGAGCCTGGCGGTGTCGGGAGCCAGCGGCGACCACGGGCAGCGCGACGGTTACGAGGGGCGCGACGGTCATGAGGAGCGCGACAGTCAGGGCGGCCAGGGGCAGGGTGGCGGCCAGGGGCAGGGCGGCGGTTACGAGGAGGGCGGCGGTTACGAGGAGGGCGGCGGTTACGAGGAGGGCGTCGGCTACGACGAGAGCGTCGGCTACGACGATAGCGGCGGTTACGAGGAGGGCGTCGGCTACGAGGGTGGCGGTTACGAGGAGGGCAGCGGTTACGAGGGGCGTGACGGTCACAAGAAGAGCGACGGTCACAAGAAGCGTGGCGGCCACGACGACTACTGCCGCAGCGGCACGGGAGGCAATGGCACCGGCGGCAACGGGACGGGCAGCGACGCTCCCGTCTGTCAAGCTCCGGGCGGCACCGGCACGGGCGGCACCGGACGCGGCGGCAGGGGCAGTTGTGGTGGCCGCGATGGCATCGGCCGCAATGGCACGGGCACCAACGGCAACGGCGGCGGCCCTTGTCCGGACGCGCCGGCCCCGCATGCTCCCAGCCAGGACGACGCTGGCAGTGACTCTGCTCCGGAGCCGGCCCCGCAGGTTCCGCCCAAGGACGGCACCGGGAGCCCTTCTGTTCCGGATGCGCCGGCCCCGCATGCTCCCAGCCAGGACGGCACCGGCAGCCACTCTGTTCCCGACGCGCCGGCCCCGCAGGCTCCGCCCAAGGAAGAGACCGGCAGCCCTTCTGTTCCAGACGCGCCGGCCCCGCATGCTCCCAGCCAGGACGGCACCGGCAGCCACTCCGTTCCCGACGCGCCGGCCCCGCATGCTCCGCCCAAGGACCACACCGGCAGCCACTCTGCTCCGGACGCGCCAGCCGCGCAGGATTCGGGCGAGGTCGTTATCGGGTGAACGTGCAGCGGGAGTGCGCCAAAGCTGGATGGCGCACAGCTGCTGTTGCCGGGCGTCGTCTGGAAGGCTCGTCAAGATCTTGGGTTCCTGCCCCGCCGCATCTGCGGTGGGGCAAGGCTCGTTGCCATGGCGATGAGGGAGTGGGCCGGCATGGCGAAGGCTCAGTGCACGATCTGACCTGGATGTTCCTCAGCCCCCGGCAAGGGACTGCTCGGCCCAGATGGTCTTGCCGATGGGGGCATGCCGGGTGCCCCAGCGCTGGGCGAGCTGGGCGACCAGCAGCAAGCCCCGCCCTCCCTCGTCGAAGGTCCGGGCCCGCCGCAGGTGCGGGGCCGTATTGCTCGAGTCGTAGACTTCGCAGATCAATGTGCTGTCCGAGTGGATCAGCCGTAGCTGTATGGGCGGCTGGCCGTAGCGGATGGCATTGGTGACCATTTCGCTGACCATCAGTTCGGTGATGAAGACGGCGTCGTCCAGTCCCCAGGCGGCCAGTTGGTCGGTGGCGTTCTTGCGGGCCTGGGCGACGATGGCGGGGTCGGAGGCCAGGTCCCAGGCCGCGACCCGGTCGGCGTGGAGGACCCGGGTGCGGGCGATGAGCAGGGCGACGTCGTCATCGGGGCGGTGGGTCAACAGAGCCGTCAGAACCCTGTCGCAGACCGTGTCCAGCGTCTGGGCGGGCTGAGCGAGGGCTGCGAACATCTTGTCCAGGGCTTCGTCGATGTCGAGGTGGCGGGGTTCGAGCAGACCGTTGGTGTAAAGGGCGATGATGCTGCCCTCGGGCAGTTCGGTCTCCACGGTCTCGAAGGGCAGGCCGCCCAGGCCCAGCGGCGGGCCGGCCGGGACGTCGAGGAAGTAGACGGCGCCGTCCGGCGTGACCACGGCGGGCGGGGGGTGGCCGGCCCGGGCGAGGGTGCACCGGCGGGAGACCGGGTCGTAGACCGCGTACAGGCAGGTGGTGCCGATGCCGCCGGCGGTTTCGGCGGCGCCTTCCGTGCCGCCCTCGTCGGCGGACAGGTGGATGACGAGGTCGTCGAGGTGGGTGAGCAGCTCGTCGGGCGGCAGCTCGACGTCGGCCAGGGTGCGCACCGCGGTGCGCAGCCGGCCCATGGTGGCGGAGGCACGGATGCCGTGGCCGACCACATCGCCCACGACGAGGGCCACCCGCGCGCCGGACAGCGGGATCACGTCGAACCAGTCGCCGCCCACGCCGGCCTGGGTACCGGCGGGCAGGTAGCGGGAGGCGATCTCGAGTGCCGCCTGATCGGGCAGCGTATGCGGGAGCAGGCTGCGCTGCAGGGTCATGGTGGTGGTGCGCTCCCGGGTGTACCGGCGGGCGTTGTGGATGCTGACGGCCGCTCTGGCCGTGAGCTCCTCGGCCAGCAGCAGGTCGTCCGGTTCGAAGGGCTCCCGGCGCAGGTGACGGCTGAAGAGGGCCACGCCGAGAGTGATGCCGCGGGTACGCATCGGCACGACCATCACCGAGTGTGTCCCGTACTCGCGGATCCAGACGGCTCTGGGGTCCTGGGCGGCCCACCGGGCGATGGCGGGATCGGTCACCTCGTACAGGGCGGGCCGGCCTGCGGCCAGGCATTCGGCCGGAGGTGAGAGCGCCGGGTAGGTGGTCGTCTCGCCCACCGCGACCAGGGACTCCGGGCTCCCTTCGAGGACCGACCGCAGAGCGGTGCGGCACATGGCGACCGGCCCTGCCGGAGGGGCGGAGGGTGGCTGGTCGCTGTGCTGGGGTAGGTCGAGCAGGTCGACGGCTGCGAAGTCCGCGAGCCGGGGGACGGCGACATCGGCCAGTTCCTGCGCGGTGCGTGCGATGTCCAGGGTCGTGCCGATGCGGGCGCCGGCGTCGTTCAGCAGGAGCATCCGCTGCCGGGCGAGGTACTCCCCGGACCTGGAGTGTGCTGCCAGGCACACTGCGCGCACCCGGCCGTCCGGGTCCTTCAGCGGGGCGAGGGAGGTCGACCAGCCGCGCTCCGGGCTTACACCCGTGGGGCGGATGTAGGCCTCCACGTACTGCGGCTCGCCGGTCTCCAGTGCCAGGCGCATCTTGCTCTCGGCCTCGTCGCTCACGGGATACGGCGCGATTTCCGGCAGGTGCAGCCCGAGCATCTCGGCCTCCGTGAGGGAAAGCGCGCGCTCCATGCCGGTGTTCGCCCGTACCAGTCGCAGGTCCGAGTCGAAAATCGCCAGGATGTCGGGGGACTGGGCGAACGTCCATTCCCTCAGCGCTTCGCTCCCGGGCGTGCGCGGCTTGCCCGCCACGGCGGATACCACGAGCCACTCGGTGACCGGGCCGTTCGACGTCCGGCGGTGCGCGAGCAGTCCCCGCTGAAGCCGGTGACCGTCCCGGTGCCGCAGCGCCACGGTGCCGCTCCACTTCTCCCGCCCGGCCGCCTCCCGCCGCGCCGTCTCGCCGACGTCATCGGCGAGCAGGCGCGCGGCCCTCTGCCCCACGACCTCCGAGGGCATGTAGCCGAGCAGCCGCCGGGCACCTTCGCTCCACCCCGTCACGATGCCCTGCTCATTGACGGTGGCCGTGGCCGTGTATGCCGACTCGGAGGAGGCGTCCGACTCGGCCGGCCGCTCATCAGGAGGGGTGGGAAGTTGCTCCATCGCCGCTCATCTCGCCCTTCGGGAACCTGCACGGCCGGGGCCCTCCTGACAAGCATGATCCTGAGGGGCACGGAGCACCAACCCAGCGCTGTCACGAGGGGCCCTGCCCCAGGCCTTGCCGCCCGCAATGCCCCAGGAGGCGACTGGCGGCTCAAAAGGCGGTCGGCCTGCCTGCCCAGGCTCCCGACGACGAGGGATGCCTTCTGCGGAGGCCCACGGGGGCAGCCGGGCTAGAGGTCATCTCCGTAGCCATACGGCTCTTCTCTGTGATCGCGCTGTGGCGCGGACGTGCCCTGTGACAGGCCTGTGACAGTCGGCGGACACAGTCATGAAGTCGCGCGGCCAAGCTTTTTGAAAAGGGACAAATGACCGCATGAGGGCATATGTCCCCTGCTTCCGAGGGTGTGAGCAGTGATGACCGAGCCGATCCGTCGGAGGAAGTCCCATGAGCCTCACACTCACCACCCCGTACACCGAAGCCCCCGCACCTGCGCTGGCCCCGCGTGAGCAGGAGACACTGCGACATATCGCCGCAGGGCGCACCTACGTGCAGACGGCCCGCCACATGGGGCTCTCCAAGCACACGGTCGACGCCTATCTCCGCCGCATCCGGGCCAAGCTCGACATCAACAGCACGGCCGAACTCACGCGACTGGCCATCTCCCTGGGGCTGTGACGCGCGGCCACCGGAGCGGAAAACCGCCAAGATTGCGATCCGGCGCCCGTGCACGTCCCCGGCACAACCCGCGCTGCACCGCCGCGGGGGGCGGGGGGGGGGGGGGGGGGCCCCCCCCCGCCCGGGCGCCCCCCCCCCCCCCCCGCGGGCCCGCGGGCGCCCGCCCCCCCCGCCGGCGGGTGGGTGGGGGGTTGGGGTGGGGGGGGGGCGGGG
>NZ_JBIAPW010000050.1:0-44252 GCF_042888505.1 Streptomyces sp. NPDC002870 | reverse complement strand
CCGCGGCGCGCCCCCCCCCCGGCGCCCCCCCCCCCCCCCCCGCGCCCCCCCGGCCGCGCGGGGGGGGGGGCCCCCCCCCCCCCCCCCCCCCCCCCCCCCGGCGCCCCGCGCCACGTCAGGGCCGTGACACCGCTCCATGTCCAGTAGGGGCTTTGTTGGTTGGTCCGTAGGCCGGCCGGCAGTGCGTCATTGGCCATGGGTATACCCACGGCCGCGCGCGTTGTCGAAAACCCAGCTCAGGACACGAAGTCTCATTGGAGTACCAGGAGTTCCAAGCGCCAAGGCATCACGAGGGCCGTCCTCACTGTGGCCCACCGGTAGAGGGCTTGTTGTGCCGTGGTTTCACGGTGGCCGCATGACCTTTGGTGGTGCGTCCGCGTGGTGCAGCGGCCGAGGTCACCCTTCGGCCTCGGCCAGGTGTGCATGCGAAGCGCAGGGGCGGCGCGGGCGCGGTGGTGTGCGGGGTCAGGCTGCCTGGGATGCGGTGGTCAGCGACTGGGAGCCGAGGATGTCCTCGCCGTACAGGTCCTGCACCCAGTTGGTCTGGTAGACGGTCTCCAGATACCGCTCACCCAGATCCGGGGCGATGGCCACCGCGGTCAGCTCCCGTCCCTCCTGCCGGGCCAGCCAGTCCATCGCGCCGCTGACCACTGTGCCGGTGGAACCCCCGAACAGGAACCCACGGCCGGCCAGTCGGTGACAGGCCCGGATGGTGTCGGCCTCCGGAACGCACACCACATCGTCGACATAGGACTCGTCCAGCAGCGGCGGGCGCCTGCTGGTGCCCAGGCCGGGAATCATCCGCCGGCCCGGGGCGCCCCCGAAGGTCACCGAGCCCACGCTGTCGACCGCCACGATGCGCACCGGCCGGTGCCACTCGCGGAAGTAGCGCGCGCAGCCCATCAGAGTCCCGGTGGTGCCGGCCCCGACGAACAGCACATCCAGGCCCGGGAACTGCCGGGCGATGGCCGGGGCGGTCCTGCGGTAGTGGGCCATGCCGTTGCTGGGGTTGGTGTACTGGTTGAGCCACACGTAGCGGTCGTCGGAGGCGCACAGAGCGCGGACGTGGTCGATGCGCGCTCCGAGGAAGCCGCCGACGGGGTCGGGCTCGGTGATGACGTGGACCTGGCTGCCCAAGGCCTCCATCATCATCCTGGTCGCCAGGTTGCAGCGGGAGTCGGTCACGCACAGGAACCGGTAGCCCTTGCTGGCTGCGATCATGCTCAGGGCCACGCCCAGGTTGCCCGAGGACGACTCGACCAGGACCGAGTCAGGAGTGAGCAGGCCGTCGCGTTCGGCGGCCTCGACCATTTCGGTGGCGGCCTTGAGTTTGATCGAGCCGGCGAAATTGAAGCCCTCGCACTTGAGGAACAACGGGTGCCCGAAGATTCCCTCAATGTCGACGTAGAGGTCGTCCTCGTTGAAGGCCTCGGGAACGGATATGACGGGCATGGTCGTCTCCTCGACTGCGGCGGAGTCCCTCCCGGCCGTTGATCCGTCTCGTCGCGGCCCGGGGAAGAATTCGGCGGCGAGTTGCGACTCGCCGGAACACCTCCAGTACGCCCGAATCGGAGCAGCCTCGTCATGTCACCGAAATTCGGGACTTGACACACACCCTGTTCGCGCTTAGGCGGCCGTGGTCATGCCCGGGGGAGGGGCTGAACCGGCCATCGGTACCAGGGGCATCCGCCCTTTCCGGGCCTGGCCACGACTGTCCAGCCCCGCGATCTGCCCCACCGGGGTACCTGGACCGCCACGCGGAAAACGCTGGGCCAGACGGGGCGGTCGACGCAATTCACGGCGATTTCTCGCGAATTGAAAGGGTGCCCGTGATACGCGGTCGCAGGCCGGGCGACGCGCACAGAAAGCAAGGGAACACAGGGTGATGACCGGCAGATCGGTCGGGCTATCAGGGCCGGTGTGTTGCGTCAAGTCCCGAAATTCAGGGGCAGGACAGGAACTCGCCGGCCGGGCCTACTGGGCAGGCGGGCATCACGAATCCGTCCGCGCCGACCGACGGCCACCGAAACGTCTTCAAGGAGCTCACGTGCTAGGGAAATCTGTCGAGGTCTTGACGGCTGATCCGGCTGACATCTCGACCCTCCAGGACGCCCGCCCGGCGAACGGCACCGAGAGGCTTCTGGCCGAGGTGCTGGCCGGCGTCGTGCGCGTCGAGCAGGTGCCGCCCGACAGCCACTTCTTCAACGACCTGGGCGCCGATTCCCTGGTGATGGCCCAGTTCTGTGCGCGGGTCAGGAAACGGGCGGACCTGCCGACGGTGTCGATGAAGGACATCTACCGGCACCCCACCATCCGGAGCCTGGCCACCGCGCTCGCCGACGCCGCGCCCACCCCCGTCCCGTCGTCGGCCGAGGTGCCAGCCGGGGTGCCCGCCGAGGTGCCGACCGGGGGGTCGGCCGAGGTGCCGGCACCGGCCGGCACGCCGCGCTACGTCCTGTGCGGAACGCTGCAGCTCCTGATCTTCCTCGGCTACTCCTACCTCACCGCCCTCGTCGCCGTCGAAGGCTACGAGTGGATCTCCGCCGGCTCCGGTCTGCTCGACCTTTACCTGCGGTCGGTCCTGTTCGCCGGCGCGAGCTTCCTGGGCCTGTGCACCCTTCCGGTCCTGGCGAAGTGGACGCTCATAGGCCGCTGGAAGACCCGGGAGATCCCTGTGTGGAGCCTGGACTATCTGCGCTTCTGGGCCGTCAAGACCCTGATCCGCACCAGCCCCCTGCGCCTGTTCGTCGGGTCGCCGCTCTACGTGCTCTACCTGAGGGCGCTCGGCGCACGGATCGGCAAAGGGGTCACATTCCTCTCCCGCACGATCCCGGTCTGCACCGACCTGCTGACCATCGGGGAGGGCACGGTCATCCGCAAGGATGTGCTCATCTCCTGCTACCGCGCCCACGCCGGCCTGATCCAGACCGGCACGGTCACCCTTGGCGCCCACGTCCTCGTCAGCGAGCACACGGTCCTCGACATCGAGACCTCGATGGGCCAGGGGGCCCAACTGGGCCACGCCTCCTCCCTGCACGCCGGCCAGGCCGTGCCCGACGGCGCAAGCTGGCACGGGTCCCCGGCGCAGCCGACCGAGGTGGACTACCGGACGGTCGGCCCTGCCGACTGCGGCACCTTGAAAAGGGCCGTCCACTGCGTCCTGCAGCTGCTGAACATCCTGGTGGTGTGTCTGCCGCTGGCGATGGGCGGCGGCAGCGTAATGCTCGCCGAAATCCCGCAGCTGAATACGCTCCTGCACCCGGAGCCGGTGGCGTTCACCAGCGCGGCGTTCTACCTGGATGCCCTGACCGTCTCCGTCGTCCTCTTCCTCGGCTCCGCACTCGCAGGGCTCCTCGTCGTGGGCACCGTGCCACGCGTGCTCAACCGGGTCATCAAGCCCGGCAAGGTCTATCCGCTGTACGGCTTCCACTACGGCATCCAGCGGGCGATCGCACTCCTGACCAACCGGAAGTTCTTCACCACCCTCTTCGGCGACAGCTCCGGCATCGTGCACTACCTGCGCTACCTCGGATACGACCTGTCCCGCGTCGAGCAGACCGGGTCGAACTTCGGCACGATGGTCAAGCATGAGAGTCCGTACCTGAGCTCTGTGGGCAGCGAAACGATGGTCGCCGACGGGCTGTCCATCATGAACGCCGACTTCTCGAGCACGTCCTTCCGGGTGTCCCGGACGTCGATCGGGCCCCGCAATTTCCTCGGGAACGCCATCGCCTACCCCTCGCAGGGCAGGACCGGCGACAACTGCCTGCTCGCGACGAAGGTCATGGTCCCGATCGACGGACCGGTGCGAGAGGGCGTGGGCCTGCTGGGCTCGCCCTGCTTCGAGATCCCGCGCACGGTGATGCGTGACAACAAGTTCAACCACCTGGAGACCGGCGACGAGCTGCGCCGCCGCCTGGCCGCCAAGAACAAGCACAATGCCGTCACCGCCGGCCTGTACCTGCTGGTGCGGTGGATCCATTTCTTCGTGATCACTCTCATCACGATGGGCGCAGTCGACGTCTACCCCTCGATCGGCGCGTCGGCGTTCGCGCTGGCCGGCGTACTCACCCTCGCGTTCACCGTTGTCCACTTCGCTCTGTTCGAACGGGCCGTCACGGGATTCAAGCCCCAGAAGCCGCTGTACTGCTCGATCTACGAGCCCTCCTTCTGGCGGCATGAACGCTTCTGGAAGATGGCTTGGAGCGAGTACGTCCAGGTCTTCAACGGCACCCCGTTCAAGAACATGGTCTGGCGGCTGCTGGGGGCCCGGATCGGCAAGCGGGTCTTCGACGACGGCTGCTCCTTGCCGGAGCGCACCCTCGTCACCATCGGCGACGACAGCACGCTGAACGCCGGGACCGTGATCCAGTGCCACTCGCAGGAGGACGGCGCCTTCAAGTCCGACCGCAGCGCCCTCGGCAGCGGCTGCACCCTCGGGGTCGGCGCCTTCGTCCACTACGGCGTGACGATCGGCGACGGCGCCCTGCTCGCCCCCGACTCCTTCCTCATGAAGGGCGAGGAAATCCCCTCGCACGCCCAGTGGGGAGGCAACCCGGCCCGGGAAATGCCGGACAGCAAAACCCGCCTTGAGACCAGCCAAGTACACGAGGCCACCTACGCAGCCCCGGCACGCGGCAACTGACCGCAACTGACACCGCGACACCAGCAACAAGCAGAGGAAAAGACCCGATGACAACGCATGTGAGTCGTACCCGGACCGGCCGGGAGTACTGGCGCGGCGTACTGACAGCCGGCGGTTTCACCCCGGCCCCGCGCTGGACCCTCCACCCAGTGACCGGCGTGGGGGAGTACGAGACACCGGCCCCCGACGACACCGTGACCGGGCTGCGCCGGCTGGCGGGCGAGCTGGCGGTGCCGCTCAGTTCGGTCCTGCTGACCGCGCACGCCAAGGTGCTCTCGGCGCTGTCCGGCGAGCAGGAGATCACCACCGGCTACGTCGTCGACAGCGGCGGCCTGCTGCCGTGCCGGCTGACCACCGCACCCGCCTCATGGCGGGAACTGCTGCAGAATACCCACCAGGTCGCCGCGGAACTGCTGGCACATCAGGACGTCCCGGCGAAGGACATCGACGCTCTGAGTCGCGAACTGGGCCTGACCGGGCCGTCGTTCGAGACCGTCCTCGATCCCACCGCGATCGACGCAGACCTCACCGGGGACACCGCGCTGCGGGTGGGCATCCGTCACCACGACGGCCGGCTCGTACTGCGGCTGCGCTACCGCACCGAGATGCTCGATGCCGACAGCGCCGCCCGTATCGCCGGCTATCACCTGACCGCGCTCGCGCTGATCACCGCCGACCCCGATGCCGAACACGCACGCCAGAGCCTGCTGTCCGCCGAAGAGCTGCGGTTCCAGCTCGAGCAGCTGGCCGGACCGGTCCGGGAGTTGCCCGATACGCGGGTGCATGAGCTGTTCGAGGACCGGGTGCGGATGCATCCGGATGCTGTCGCCGCCGTGCACGCCGACCGGCAGTGGACCTATGGGGAGCTCAACTCCCGGGCGAACCGGCTGGCCCGCGCCCTTGTAGCCCGCGGGCTTGCCCGCGAAGGCGTCGTCGCGGTGGTGACCGAACGCAACCTGGACTGGCTGGCCGCCGTCGTCGCGGTCTTCAAAGCCGGAGGTGTCTACCTCCCCATCGAGCCGCACTTCCCGGCCGAACGCATCGCTGCCACCCTCTCCCGCGCCGAATGCGCCCTGGTGCTGACCGAACCCGGCAGCACCACCACCGTCGACCAGGCTCTCGACTCCCTGCCCGGAGTCGAGAGGCTCTTCGTCGACACGGCCTACGAAGAAGACCACGCCGACGATGATCTCGGCATCCACGTCACGTCCGACCAGCTCGCCTACATCTACTTCACCTCCGGTTCGACCGGTGAGCCGAAGGGCGCGATGTGTGAACACGCCGGCATGCTCAACCACCTCTACGCCAAGATCGACGACCTGAAGGTCGGCGAGGGACAGGTGGTGGCCCAGACCGCGCCGCAGTGCTTCGACATCTCCCTGTGGCAACTGGTCTGCGCGCTGCTGGTCGGTGGGCGGACCTTGCTGGTCGAACAGGACGTCATCCTCGACGTCCCCCGCTTCCTCGACACCATCACCGACGGCAAGGTCACCGTCCTGCAGGTCGTGCCCTCCTACCTCGAAGCCGTCCTGACCGAGCTCGAACAGCGCCCCCGCACGCTGCCCGACCTGGGGTACGTGTCGGTCACCGGCGAGGCGCTGAAGAAGGAGCTCGCCGAGCGCTGGTTCACCGCCCAGCCCCGGATCGGGCTGGTCAACGCCTACGGGCTGACCGAGACCTCGGACGACACCAACCACGACGTCATGGACCGGGCGCCGGAACGCATCCTGCTCGGCCGCGCGGTCAACAACGTGCGCATCTACGTCGTCGACGAACACCTCACACCGGTGCCACTGGGCGCCCCGGGCGTGATCGCGTTCTCCGGGGTCTGTGTCGGCCGCGGCTACATCAACGACCCCGAACGCACTCAGGCGGCCTACCTGGCCGATCCGCACCGCGAAGGTATGCGGCTCTACCTCGGCGGCGACTACGGCCGCTGGCACCCTTCGGGGAAGCTGGAGTTCCTCGGCCGCCGCGACGCCCAGGTCAAGATCCGCGGGTTCCGGATCGAGATCGGCGAGATCGAGAACACCCTGCTGCGCCTCCCCGGTGTCCGCGACGGCGCGGTGGTGGTGGCCGGACGCGCCGACCAGAGCAAGCACCTGGTCGCCTTCTACTCCGGCCCCAACCCCCTCGACACCGGGGCCCTTACCGACCGGCTGGGTGCCTCGCTGCCCGCTTACATGGTCCCGGCGGCCTTCCACTGGCGCGAAAGCCTCCCGCTGACCGCCAACAGCAAGATCGACAAGAAGGCACTGGTGGCGCTCGCCGCGGAACTCGGCACCACCGAGGACGACCACGAGCCGCCGGCCACACCGACCGAGCAGCGGCTGGCGGCCGCCTGGGCGAAGGTCCTCGGCGTCCCACAGGACCGGATCGGACGCCGCGACCACTTCTTCGACCGCGGCGGCACCTCCCTCTCGGCCGTGAAGCTCGCCATCGCCCTGGACCGCGCCGTGTCGCTCAAGGACGTCACCGCACACCCGGTCCTCACCGACCTCGCCGCCCTGGTCGACAACGGACCCGAGCGCCACGCAACCGAACTACTGACCCCCTCCTGAACCACATCGAAAGGAATGAGCACCATGCCGTACCCGATCCCGGCCTCCCTGCTCGAGGTGAACCTGCACCCCGGCAAACCCCCGATCCTGCACACCGACACCCCCGACGACGCGCCGGGCTGGGCGGCCGAACACCACCACGCACTGCGCACCCTCGTCACCGAACACGGCGCGGTCCTCATCCGCGGCCTGCACCTGCGCGACGCGGACCAGGCCGGCGCCGTCTTCCACCAACTGGCCCCCGCCCTGATGACCGACAAGGAAGCCTTCGCTCCCCGCCAGACCTACACCCCGGGCGTGTACTCCTCCTCGACATGGCCGCCGAACCAGCCGATGTGCATGCACCACGAACTCAGCTACAGCCTCCAGCCCCCAGGCCTCATGCTGTTCGCCTGCCTGACCGCACCCACCACCGGCGGAGCCACCGCCATCGCCGACGCCCCCACCGTTCTCGAGGCACTGCCCACCGAACTGGTCCACCGCTTCGAACAGGAAGGCTGGCTGCTCACCCGCACCTACAACGACGAGATCGGCGCCCCCTACGCAGAGGCTTTCGGCACCGACGACCGGACCGCCATCGAGGACTACTGCCGCGCAGGCGCCATCGAATTCGCCTGGCAACCCGACGGCAGCCTGCGCACCCGCCAGCGGCGCCCCGCCGTGACGACCCACCCCGTCACCGGCCGCCTCTGCTGGTTCAACCAGATCGCCTTCCTCAGCGAATGGACGATCGAACCCGAAATCCGCGAATACCTCATCGACGTCTACGGCGCACAGGGACTGCCGTTCAACACCCGCTTCGGCAGCGGCGACCCCATCGGCCCCGACATCATCCAGCTCATCAACGACACCTACACCGCCCACATCGCCCGCGAGCCGTGGCAGGCCGGCGACCTCATGCTCGTCGACAATGTGCGCACCGCGCACAGCAGGGAGGCCTTCCAAGGACCACGCGAGGTTCTCGTCGCCATGGCCGAGCCGCTGCGCCTGTCCGAGTGCCCGCCGACCGCCGAGGTGAGCGCCGGATGACTACCGTCCGTTCCACCGCAATGGAGCCCGCCATGTCCCAGCCGCACACCGTGCCACCGTTCGCAGTGATCTCCGGCGCCCAGGTCCTGCACACCCTGCAGGACCGGGAAAAGCAGATCGTGGACCTCATCGAGGCCACCTACCACCTGCACGCCGCCGGAGAGTCGGTCAACCCCCCCTCCTACTTCCTGCGCTTCCCCGACCGCCCCTCCTCCCGGATCATCGCGCTGCCCGCCTCGATCGGCGGACAAGTGCGGGTGGACGGCCTCAAATGGATCTCCAGCTTCCCCGACAACGTCCAGGCCGGCATCCCCAGGGCCTCCGCAGTCCTGATCCTCAACGACCACGACACCGGCTACCCCTTCGCCTGCCTGGAAAGCTCCATCATCAGCGCCACCAGAACCGCCGCATCGGCCGCCCTCGCCGCCGACCACCTCACCCGCAACCGGCAACGCCCCACCCGCATCGGGTTCTTCGGCACGGGCCTGATCGCCCGCTACATCCACACCTTCCTGACCGGCACCGGCTGGGCCTTCGACGAGACCGGCGTCCACGACCTGTCCCCCGACAGCGCCGCCGGCTTCCGCGACTACGTCCAACAGACAGCCACCCCCGGACAGATCACCGTGCACGACAGCCCCGAGGAACTGATCCGCGCCAGCGACCTCGTCGTCTTCGCCACCATCGCCGGCGAGCCGCACATCAGCGACCCGGCCTGGTTCGACCACAACCCCTTGGTCCTGCACGTGTCCCTGCGCGACCTCGCACCCGAGATCATCCTCGCCTCGACCAACATCGTCGACGACGTCGAACACTGCCTCAAAGCCAACACCTCCCCGCACCTGGCCGAACAGCTCACCGGCAACCGCGACTTCGTCCACGGCACACTCGACGACGTGATGACCGGACGCGTGACACCCCCCACGGACCGGCCCCTGGTGTTCTCACCCTTCGGCCTCGGAGTACTCGACCTCGCCGTCGGCAAATACGTCTACGACGAGACGGCCCGCTCCGGGCAGCTCCACGTCATCGAGGACTTCTTCCACGACCTGCGCCGGCACGGATGACCGGCCCACAGCACCCTGCCGCGGAGGAGTCGCCATGACAACCGTGCGACTCTTGGCGTCATCACTGCGAACGTCCATGCACTGCCCAACGAGTGACGAAAGGTTCAGAAGCCCGGCAGTGACGGCCTGGGACAGACCGGCCCGTTAGGGTTTCGGTTTGCCATCGGGGTGACTGGTTACACGGACACCATGGCTGAATCCAAGAATTCCACGAACTCAACGCCGCAGACGTCGACTTCACGGTCGGCGAAGAGGGCCGTCTCCAACGGCGCCAAGGCGCCCGCTCGGGACGCCAAGGCCTCTGCGTCTTCCTCTGCCGCCGCGGTGAAGGACGCCACAGCCGCGTCCACCACGGCGGCGCGGGAGGCCAAGGACGCGACCCGGTCCGCCGCGCAGGGCGGCAAGGAGGCGCTCGCCGGGTTCGGCGGGACGGTCGCCGACACGGCCAGGACGGTTCAGCGGACCGTCGGCTCTGCGGCCGGCCGGGCCGGGGCCAAGGCCGGCATGGCCTGGACGCTCGTCAAGGCCCGGAAGGCCGTAGCGGCCGGTGCCGGCGCGGGTGTGGCCACCGCGGTGGCTTCCTCCTATGCGCTGGGCCGTCGCGCGGGCCTTCGTCAGCGCGGCCCCCTCTCGCGTCTCACCGGCGGCCGGCTGTAGCCCTTTCGGCTTCCCGTGCCTCAGCTGACTGCGGACCTCTTCAGCGGCTCGTCGCCTTTCGCGATCTGCACTCAACGGTGTGGGTGGATGTGCAGGTGGGCCGCTACGGAGCGTCGTTTGCCCAGGCGTGTGAGTACGTCAGGCCAGACGGCCTGAGTATGCGGGCCGATTCGCACCACTGCTGCTGCTGGTCGAATGAGAACCATGACTCCTGACGCACCGCGCCGTCCCCGCATGCGGCACGTCACCACCACCGGCTCGGCGTTGGCCGTTGTGCTACTGCCCCTGGCCGTCGGCATGCTGCTGGCCAAGGCGATGGGCTCGGACCCGCTGACATCGGTCAACGCGGTGATCACCCACAGTGGGCAGCGAGCACGCGTCTCACCGGCGCAGTGGCGCGGATGCGGCAGGTATGCACTGCGCGGGCGGAAAGGTGCCGCGCGCGGGGCGGCTCTGCGCTCGCGCGCGGCTGCTGCCTGCCGCGCGGCGGCCCGCACGGACAGGAGCACCGCTCCCACGCGCGCGGGCGCGGAGGGGAACCTGTCTCCTGTCCAGCGCGTGCGGGAAGATGCTTGACCGTCGACCGGGAGGCTCCGTTTCGGGCGCTGCCACGATCCCCGCCACGATCCCCGGTATCCGCGGGATTGACCGAGCGGGAGGTGCAGGTGCTCTGGGCGATGCCCCGGTGTGATCCGGGTCGGCGGATCAACCGACCCGGTATTGACGGGAGTTGGCCGAAGGTTCCAGAATGACACGTCATTCCGCAACAGGAGGGGACCCGGTCGTGGCGCAGGGCGTGGTGGACAAGCGGGAGGCGATACTACGCGCGGCGGGCAAGGTGTTCGCCGAGCGTGGCTACCACGCGACAGGCATCTCCGACATTGCCCGAGAGCTCGGGGCTGGGCACGGCACCTTCTACCGGTACTTCAAGAACAAGGAGGACATCGCACGCAGCGTGGTCTCGCGCGCGTTGGGCCAGGTCATGGATGCTCTCGCCGACGAGGCCCCCGGCTCCTGCCAGTCGGTGGCGCAGTACCGCGAACAGGTCCGGCGCATCGGCCACAAGCTCTTCGACCTTGTGGTGGCGGAACCGGCGCTGTGCCGCATTCTCTTCTACGACGCCATCGCGATCGACCGGGCCGAGCCGGATCTGGCAGGCAAGGCCATGGAAGCGGCGGCTCAGTACACGGCTGCCTTCATCCACAACGGGCAGGACCGCGGCTTCCTGCGGCGCGATCTCGATGCCCACGTGGTCGGGCTCGCGGTGAACGGAATGATCGTGACCGGGGCGGTTCGGCTGCTGCACGCACGGGATCCCGACGCCATGCGTGATCCATGGATCCGCACGGTGGAGACGCTCATGTTCGACGGCCTCGGCTCCCGCTGAGCCGCAGGCCCGCAAGGACCGCTCATTTCTTCTGCCTTGAGAACGGAATGACGTGTCATTCCGGAAAGGGAGCGCGATGGTCCAGGTGGATGTCTTCTGGTCCTATGGGATAGGCGCGAGTTTCGCGACCGCCGCCGCCCGTCAGCTCAGGACCGGCAACGACCGTGCAGGGCACGGCGGCCGGTGGTCCAACCCCTACCTGATGGGGACCGTCCTCTACTGCGCGGTGCTGTTCGCGCCCAGCGGCGCATGGCTCCTCTGGGGCTTTCCGGACTGGGAGACGATGCAGGTCGCAAGCGGCCACAGCTCGCTGCCCGGCTGGCTCGTCGCGCTGTTCGCCGCGACGAACGTGAGTCAGGGCGTGCTCGGCTTCTGGGTTGCGGAGCGGCTCATCGCCTCGGGCCGGGTGTACGCGGCCTTCCTGCAGGCGGGGGTCGGATACACCGGCATGTTCTTCATCCTCGTCCACGGCTGGGACGGCCGTGGGTACCAGCGGTTCTTCTCCGCCGACCGGGAGACTTTCGCCACGGCGTGGTCGGAGCAAACCGGAGTGCGAGAGGCCCTGTCGCATGCGGGCGACTGGCTCACCTCGCCGGTCGCGCTGACGCTGTACGCAATGGGCGTTGTGCTCGTCCCGGTCATGCTGGCGCTGATGGCCTTCTGGATCCGGTCCGGGCAGCGCGATACGGGCGCCGAAACAGTGACGGGCCGCTTCCGCATCCTCGGCGCCGTACTGGGGGCGGTCTTCGGGGTGGCGCTCGGCACGGCTGTCGTCGCCTCGGTCCTGGTGCACCTGCTGGGCTGGTGGTTCGGCGTCCCGGTCACGGTCCTTCTCGCGGCGCTCCTCGTCGTACGGCGGGGTGGTGCGGCCGATCGAACATTCGCGATGCTTGCGCTGCCGGACCGTCACTGCGGCCGAGGGCAGAGGGGCCTCGCCACGGGGGGCTGACCTGACCGTGATCGGCAGATCTCGCCAGTGGCCGGTGTCGGGTCAGCGGCCCGTGGCCAAGGGCCCTGTTCAAAAACACGCCTCGACCTCGCCCCTTGGGCGCGGGCGTGATCAGGCGGTCCAAGGGCACGCGAAGTGTTATGGGAACTCTGAAGCAGTGGGAACAGACGCTTGAACGCTGGCAGGACGCCTTGGTCGCGAAGTTCTTCCACAGCGAACCGGTCGAGCTGCTGGACAAGCTCCGGGGCGAGTGCGACGACCACGTGGTCGTGTGCAGCCAGACCCGAGTGATGGCACCCAACGCGTACGAGGTCGAAATCGACTCCGGCCTGCACAAGGAACTGGCCGGGCACGCGCGGCAGGTGGGGCAGGCCCTCATGGACAGTCTCGCGCGGCATGGCGAGAGCCGCGGCTACGAATGGGCCGGCCCGCTGACGGTACGCGTGACGGCGGCGGTCCATCTGCCCAACGGCCGGTACCGCGTCACCTGCCGCGCCATGCCCCATGTCCGCGCCGATGCGTTCCCTTCGGCGAGCGAGTAGGCGCCCCGCGCGGTCGAACGCTTCGGGAGCCCGACCGCGCCGAGGCGCCCTGCCGGGTTCTGCTTCTCGTCTCTGTGGGGTTTCGCGCCAGCCGTCAGGCGTGCCGGTGGGAGCGCCTGCCTCCGGAGATGAGCCGGTAGAGGACGAGCAGGATCAGGGAGCCGACGATCGCCGCAACCCACGTGGAGAGGTCGAAGAAACCGTCTATCGAGTCGACGCCGAAGATGACCTTGCCGAGCCAGCCTCCGAGGAGGCCGCCGGCAATACCGATGAGCATGGTGATGATGATGCCGCCAGGGTCCTTGCCAGGCATCAGAAGCTTGGCGATCATTCCGGCGAGCAAGCCGATGAGTATCCAGGCGATGATGCCCATGATGATCCTCTCCCGTCTCGAGGATGTACGGCTGAGTTCAATTATCACCTGCGCCGGAAAAGCGGATCCAAACCTTCCGGTCAGGGTCATCAGATTTTCCGATGTCGGAGGGCCCGGCGGCCTTCGGTCGCGCGCGGAGTTCCGGCGGTTTTGACTGCGCCGGCAGGACGGCGGCAGCCTGGTCGGTCGGTGTGAGCCGACAGGGCGGCCATGAGAAGAGAGGCTTCTCTACCGCGTCAGACCAGGGCTGGGCCGCAGGGCCGTTCGGGTGCTCCGGACACCCCCTGATACGGGCGGATATCGGCGGGCCCTACAGGCCCTGCGCCGACGCCTGCTCCGACCGGCGTGACGTAGCTCCCGCCGGTGGGAGATCGACGCCGTCGCTGCTGATCGGTACGGTCCACGTGAACAGCGGATGCCGATCCCGGCAGCCGGAAGGACACTGCCAGTCCTTGAGGCCGCACACCCGCAACACGACAGGGGACATTGATGTTCCGCAAGGTATTGGTCGCCAACCGGGGCGAGATCGCGATCCGCGCCTTCCGCGCGGCCTTCGAGCTCGGCATCTCCACCGTGGCCGTATTCCCTTACGAGGACCGCAACTCGCTCCACCGGGCCAAGGCGGACGAGGCGTACCAGATCGGCGAAAAGGGCCACCCGGTGCGGGCCTATCTCTCGGTCGATGAGGTGATCAAGGCCGCGCGCAAGGCCGGTGCCGACGCCGTCTACCCCGGATACGGCTTCCTGTCGGAGAACCCCGACCTCGCCGCCGCGTGCGCCGAGGACGGGATCACCTTTGTCGGGCCACCCGCTTCCGTACTGAACCTCACCGGAAACAAGTCCCGGGCGGTGGCTGCCGCTCGCGAGGCGGGAGTTCCGGTACTGAAGTCGTCTGAGCCGTCCACGGACGTGGACACGCTGGTCGGCGCCGCCGACTCCATCGGGTTCCCGGTGTTCGTCAAGGCCGTCGCCGGCGGCGGCGGGCGAGGGATGCGGCGCGTCGCCCGGCCCGCCGAGCTGCGGGAGTCGATCGACGCGGCGATGCGCGAGGCGGAGTCGGCGTTCGGAGACGCCACCGTCTTCCTGGAGCAGGCCGTCGTCAACCCGCGACATATCGAAGTGCAGATCCTCGCCGACGCCCAAGGCAATGTCGTCCATCTGTACGAGCGGGACTGTTCGGTGCAGCGGCGGCACCAGAAGGTCGTCGAGATCGCCCCCGCGCCGAATCTCGACCCGGAGCTGCGCGCGCGCATCTGCGCCGACGCCGTCGCGTTCGCCAGGCACATCGGGTACGTCAACGCGGGCACCGTGGAGTTCCTGGTCGACGAGCGCGGCAACCATGTCTTCATCGAGATGAACCCCCGTATCCAGGTGGAGCACACGGTCACCGAGCAGGTCACCGGACGGGACCTGGTGATCGGACAGCTGCGGATCGCCGCGGGACGGACGCTTCCCGAACTGAACCTGACGCAGGACGACATCGTCCTCACGGGCACGGCCCTGCAGTGCCGTATCACCACCGAGGACCCCGCCAACGGTTTCCGCCCCGACACGGGCACCATCTCCGCGTACCGTTCCCCGGGCGGCCCCGGCGTCCGGCTCGACGGCGGCACCGTCCACACCGGCGCCGAAGTGTCCGCCCACTTCGACTCGATGCTGGTCAAGCTGACCTGCCACGGACACGACTTCGCCAACGCCGCCCGCCGCGCACGGCGGGCGATCGCCGAGTTCCGTATCCGCGGAGTCGCCACCAACCTGCCCTTCCTCGGCGCTGTGCTCGACCACCCCGCCTTCCGCGAGGGACGCATCACGACGAGCTTCATCGACGAGCATCCGGAGCTCGTCCGGGCGCGCCCCTCGGCCGACCGAGGAAGCCGCATGCTCACCTATCTCGCCGAGACGACGGTCAACCGTCCCCACGGCCCGCGTCCCCAGGTCATCGACCCGGCCGCCAAACTCCCTCCCGCCGCACTGGGCACACCTCCCGCCGAAGGGTCCCGGCAGCGCCTCGCGGCACTCGGGCCGGAGGCGTTCGCGGCGGAGCTGCGCGCGCAGCGGGCCGTCGCGGTGACGGACACGACCTTCCGCGACGCGCACCAGTCCCTGCTGGCCACCCGGGTGAGGACGCGCGATCTGCTGGCCGTCGCCCCGCATGTCGCCGCAACAGCACCGCAGCTGCTGAGCCTGGAGTGCTGGGGCGGCGCCACCTACGACGTGGCCCTGCGCTTCCTCGCCGAGGATCCCTGGGAGCGGCTCGCGGCCCTGCGGGAGGCGGTGCCCAACATCTGTACGCAGATGCTGCTGCGTGGGCGCAACACTGTCGGCTACACGCCCTACCCAGTCGAGGTGACCGAGGCCTTCGTCGCCGAGGCAGCGGCGACCGGCATGGACATCTTCCGGATCTTCGACGCGCTCAACGACATCTCGCAGATGCGTCCCGCCATCGATGCCGTACGGTCCACCGGCACCGCGCTGGCCGAGGTCGCCCTGTGCTACACCGCGGACCTGTCGGACCCGGCCGAAGAGCTGTACACCCTCGACTACTACCTACGCCTCGCGGAGCAGATCGTCGAGGCCGGCGCGCACGTACTGGCCATCAAGGACATGGCCGGCCTGCTGCGCCCGCCCGCCGCCCGCACCCTGGTGACCGCACTGCGTGAGCGCTTCGACCTTCCGGTGCATCTGCACACGCATGACACGGCGGGCGGTCAGCTCGCGACGCTGATCGCCGCGATCGACGCGGGCGTCGACGCCGTCGACGCCGCCGTCGCCTCGATGGCGGGCACGACCAGCCAGCCGTCCCTGTCGGCGCTCGTCGCGGCCACCGACCACACCGAGCGCGCGACCGGGCTCTCGCTCGACGCGGTCGGGGGACTCGAGCCGTACTGGGAAGCCATGCGCAAGGTCTACGCGCCCTTCGAGTCGGGGCTCGCCTCGCCCACCGGGCGCGTCTACCACCACGAGATCCCCGGCGGACAGCTGTCGAACCTGCGTCAGCAGGCCATCGCGCTCGGCCTCGGCGACCGCTTCGAGCTGATCGAGGACTGCTACGCGGCCGCCGACCGGATGCTGGGCCGGCTGGTCAAGGTCACCCCCTCCTCGAAGGTGGTGGGCGACCTCGCCCTGCACCTGGTCGGAGCCGGGGTCCAGGCGGCCGACTTCGAGTCGGACCCCGGCAAGTTCGACGTACCGGACTCGGTGGTCGGATTCCTGCGGGGCGAGCTGGGCGACCCGCCCGGCGGCTGGCCAGAGCCGTTCCGTACGCGCGCACTCCAGGGCCGTCCCGCGCAGGCCGAGAGCCCGACGCTGTCGGACGAGGACCGCGAGGGACTGGGCCGGGACCGGCGGGCGACGCTGAACCGGCTTCTGTTCCCCGGCCCGACCAAGGAGTTCGACGCCCACCGCGAAGCGTACGGCGATACGTCCGTACTGCCCACGCAGGACTTCTTCTACGGCCTGGAGCCTGACACTGAGCACACGGTCACCCTCGGGGCCGGTGTCACGCTGCTGATCGAGCTGGAGGCGATCTCCGAGGCCGACGAGCGGGGCTTCCGTACGGTGATGGCCACGCTCAACGGTCAGCTGCGCCCGGTGTCGGTGCGGGACAAGTCCGTCGCCACTGAGGTCAAGGCCGTGGAGAAGGCCGAGCGCGGCAACGACCGCCATGTCGCCGCGCCGTTCGCGGGCGTGGTGACGCTCCAGGTGGAGGAAGGCTCTTCGGTGTCGGAGGGGCAGACGGTGGCCACCATCGAGGCGATGAAGATGGAGGCGTCCATCACCGCTCAGTGCGCGGGCACGGTCGCGCGGCTGGCGATCGGGAAGATCCAGCAGGTCGAGGCGGGCGATCTGCTCATCGAGATCGGCTGACGCCTGCTTCGTGTGTGCGTATGCGGCCGGCCCGGGTGACGTTCGGGGCCGGCCGCGTACGCACGGGGGCGGCCGGCCGTCAGACTTCGGCGTCGTGGATGACCATCGCGATCTGGACCCGGTTGTCCAGGTCGAACAGCCCCAGGTCAGCGAGTCGTTGATCACGTGGGCTGCCATCACGCTCATGACCCGGCGCCTCACCCGCCGCAAGACCCAGACCGCCGAACGGCGCGACGTCAGCCCGTACTACCTGGCACAGGCCGCCTGATCACTCCGCTGGGAGGCTGTCCTGGTCCGGGCCGACGACGAGGACGCAGCAGGACCGTCGTCACTAAGCCTGCGCGCTGCAGGCGGGAAATCTGCTCTCAATGACGGACCAGGCAGAACGGATGCCCTGCCGGGTCGGCAAAGATACGCCAGCTCCGCCCGTCGGAACCGTGGTCCAGTACGGTCGCTCCCCGGGCCAGCACCTGCTCTTGGGCCCCGTCCAAGTCCGTAACAGTGAAGTCCAGATGGAACTGCTGGGGCCGGGCGGGGTCCGGCCACAGTGGCGGCCGATAGTCCGCTGCCCGCTGGCAGGCGAGGACGAGACCGGCCGGTGTGTGCAGTGTCGCCCAGCTATCACCGAGGGCCCACCGTTGATCCTGCTGATTGACGGTCCCACCGAGCAGCGACTGGTAGAACTCGGCGAGTTCCATCGGATCAGGGCAGTCCAGCACCACACACTGCAATTCAGCAATCAAGGACAGATCCTAAGCGGCTGCCGGTCTGGCGAGCCGTCCGTAGTTGAGCACAAATACGCCGCCCGGACGGCTGGGCGGAACGTGCCCTTCCGCCGATCATTGCGGATAGCGCGTCCAGGAAATGCCGAACGAGGGGGAGATGGCATGGACAGCACGCTCATCGCCGCGGTCATCAGTGGCTTGGGAGCTGCCCTGGCCACCGCCGGCGGTGCGGTGCTGCGGGCCCGTACCAACACCCGTACGGCCGCCAGGCGGATCTATGCCGAACTCACCAGGAACCGGGGCGATCATCGCGCGTCGGCGAAGCAGCGCGTCGTTCGAGGCGGTTCACCGAGGGTATGAGGCGCTGGAGATCGTCCCCGTTCTGGCGGACGAATCGCTCGACGACGCGGAACGCAGCCGCCCCGGCGGACGAAGGAGTCACCGTGCTGAGTGACGGGGCCTACATCAACACCGGACTCGTCGCCCCGCACCGCAAACGCCCCGGCCGGGACCTACTGGCCGCCGAGGAGGAAGACAACGCCGAGCACCGCAGCGTCCGTGCCCGTGTCGAGCACGCCTTCGCCCGCATGAAGCACTACAAGATCCTCCGGGACTGTCGACAGCGCGGCAGCGGTCTTCACCACGCAGTCCAAGCCGTCGCTCACATGCACAACCTCGCCCTCGCCGCGTGAACAGAACCACCCCGGACACGGCCCCGACCTGCCAAAACGCAACCTTCTGCAACACGCTTTAAGACCAGCCGCATCCTGGCCGAGCTCGCCGGCGGCCACGCGGACCGCACCTGGGACAAGCGCATGCGCGAGATCGTCCGCCCCGACCTGCTCATCCTCGACGACTTCGCCATGCGCCAGCTGACCGCACCCCAGGCCGACGACCTCTACGAACTCGTCTCCGAACGGCAGGGCCGGTCACTGATCATCACCAGCAACAGGGCGCCCAGCGATTGGTATCCCCTCTTCCCCAACCCGGTGGTCGCCGAGTCGCTGCTGGACCGGCTGATCGACGCCAGCCACCAGGTCATCATGAACGGCCCCAGCTACCGGCCCAACAAACGGCCAAAGAGCACCGCCGACAAGCCACCGGTCAATTAGCAGGCGGCGAGAAGGTCGGCAAGGATGCCTGCCGGGTCGTGCAACACCCGGGCGCCGTCGGTGACTACACGATGCGTCCCATGATCGACGGGATCTGTCTTTGCCCAGGTCGGAGAGCCGATGCCCAGCTCGACTTCCAGGCCGGAGGCCGTGGAATAGCGTCGTTCTGTGATCGGTCCCCACGACTGGGTGCGGATCAGCTCGCCCAGCCCGAGTTCCACGGCCCAGGCATCCTCAAGGAGATACTGGGACTCGTCCGTGGTGAGCAGGACGACGTCGATGTCGGAGTCCGGTCGCGCGGCGTTGCGGGCGCAAGACCCCACCAAGAGCAGGCCGACGATGTCTTCGCGGCCCCTCGCCCAGCGTGTGATCTGGCCGATGACCTCGTTGATCTCAGCGACCCGCTCCGGCGACAGCGCGGTTGGAAGATTCACTGGCTGATCGTCGCGATGCACCTCGAATGTCCCTCGCTAAAATAGCCGGTGCTGGCATCGGACAGCTTCTCAGGCCGCTGCCCGCGACAGCCACCACCGGCGACGGCAGGGGCCACGATGGCGCAGCCGCAAGCAAGCGGACTCGCTCCACACCATGCAATGCAACGGCCCACTACCTGGCGAATTACGTGACCACAACGGTGGGGAATTGCGTGACCGTCGACACTGATTGCCCGGGCTCCGTTTCGTCTCAGCCGTGAGAAGGGAGCCGAGTGCTCAGGGGCACCCTACTGCTGTCTCCGGGGCTGGGCCGGGCTTGCTGTTCTTGCTGAGGACGCCGGTTGTCGGGTCGGGCGCGTAGCCGACGGTGTCCTTGCCTGGGACGCTCATGGAGCGGAAGGGGCCGACCAGCTCCGAGTATTTGTGGCCGCCGTAGGAGTAGTTGACCAGGAGACTCCACTCGTAGTTGCCCTTGCACGCCTGTACGTCTACGCGGACGATCGCTGGATCGGTGGCGCTGACGGTGAAGCCAGGGCAGTGCGCGCGCGGATCGACTTCAAGTACGCGCTCGTGCGCCACGAGGCGCCACTATCCCGAGCGGGGGTGAAAGGACCCCGCCGCTGGCCTGTCGCAGCAGGCTAGCGAAGCTGAGGGAAGCCTGAACGCGGAGACACGCGGGAGTGTTCTGGCCTTGGTGGAGCTCATGGGAGTCCGCCAGTTGAAGGGCGAGACCCGGTTGACATCCCAACGCTGTTCGATCTGGTGGAACGTTCCTTCGGGGTGGTCGCCGGCTCGGGGGCGCTCGTTGCTCTGGTGGTCGCCTACCGGCGACAGCGCGTCGATGAGGACGGGGCGCTGCGCGAGGCCACGCGACTGCACACCGAGCGGTTCACCGCTGCCGTCTCCCAACTCGGCGACTCCTCAGCCGCCGTCCGCCTCGGGGGAGTCCATGCCCCTGTCCGGGCTCGCCGACGACGCCCCCACCAAGGAGCTCCGCCAGGCATCGACGTCCTGTGCGCCTACCTCGGCGCTCTTGAGGGCGGCGGAGTCGGCGTGTGCCGTCTCGACAGCCTCGGGTAGCGCTGCTTCTTCTCGTACTGGGCGAGCGCCCCCTCTGAAGTATTAGCCGGTGACGTTTCCGGTGGCGACCAGGGCGAAGTCGGCGTCGGTCGCGGGGGTTTCCACGTGCCCGTCTGCGTTGACCTGGCTGGCGGTGACCTGGATCGTCCAGGTGCTGGCGGCCGGGGTTTGGATGAACACGTTCTCGACGGTGTCGATGGTGTTCGCCGAGCCCCCCGGCGTTGACCAGTTGCCTGCCGCGAGTCCGTTGTTTCCCCAGTAGATGGTGCCGTCCGGGGCGGTGATCTTCAGAGTCAGATCGTTGACCCGCGCCTGGGCCGCCGACGGCGAGCCCATCGGGTCGGTGTAAGCCATCGTCGCCTTCAGCGGCTGGCTGCCGTCGGTGGTCAGTGTGTACGTCGCGCTCTGGCCCCCGGTGAGCACGTCGGTCTCGTTGACCAGGATCGGCAGCTGCCAGTTGTTGCCCTGCGCCTGCTGGTAGAGGTTGCCGGCGCTGGCAGTACCCCAGCCCTGCTTCATTCGGGCCAGGTCGTGGGAGTCGCCCGTGAAGGCGTACTGGTCGGCCGAGTTGATCAACAGCGCTTTCGCGGTGGCGGCATGTGGCCGGGACGCGAAGACGTCGCGGTCCTGACCGGGGCTGCCGTCAAAGACCCCGTCGGCCCACATCTGGTGGATGAGGCCGGCGTAGCCGCAGGTGATCGGGGTGGCGGCGCTGGTGCCGCTGAACGTGCCGGTGTACGCGGCGTCGCCGCCGCTCGCGGTGGTGTGGACCGCGTCGTAGTAGTTCGACAGGTCGGGTTTGATCCGCCCGTCCGCGGCCGGGCCGATGCTGGCGCCGCCGTTCCACGCGTCATCGGTGCGGGAGACGGTGTCGTAGTGGTAGATGCCGCCCACGGACACCACGTTCTTCGCCCACGCCTGTGGCCGGCCAGAGCGGTTACCGGTGTTGCCCTGGGTCTGGCAGATCAGGATGTCGTGGTCGAAGACGATGTCGTCCATCGCCGCCGACGTCGAGTTGTAGCCGAACGTCAGCGCACTGCCCCAGCTGTTGGACTGGAACACCGCCCGGTACGGGCCTGCCGGGTCGACGAGCTGCGCGGTGTGCGCCCATCGGTCGGACACCAGGCTGTTGGCGGCGAAGATGGGCTGCGCCTGGGGGAGCAGACCGCGGGCAGTGGAGTTGACGCCCGAGGCGAAGATCTGCCCGTACGTCGAGGTGCCGTGGCTCGTGCTGGTGGTGTTGGCGGTATGCATGATCGGCGGGAAAGCCGCGAACTCCTGGTGGGTGGTGCGCAGTCCGGTGTCCATCACCTCACCGCGTAAGCCTTGGCCGAGGTAGCCCAGGGCGGTCTCGACCGCGTTGGCGCCGCCCGCGAAGCGGGCGTTGTCTTCTCCCGGCTCGTCTTCTCTCCATTGATCGCATCAAACGCCGTCACCTACGGGGCCATCGGAACTGTCCTGGTCATCCAGTCCTGGCTGGTCGGCGTGGGCGTCGTCGTCTTCGGCGGTGCGCTGGTCGGCCGTCTGCTGCACGAGGAGATCCCCCGCGTGACACGTGCGCTCAAACGGCGAGGATGAGACGCGGACCCGGAGCTGGTCACGCCTGAGTGAACTGGGGGAGTGGGAGCACAGCGGGAACGTCCGTCGCCGAGAGGCCGCGATGCGCTGATCACCCAAGGGGGGCGGCCCCTGTTACGCCGCGTGGCTGAAAGGCGTTGAGCAAGTGCTCCCCGAGTCGAGGTCATCCGGGATCACGAAGCATGCTCCCGGATGGCTGGCACCTCACCCAAGACGTCGACGACTTCCTCGCCCGAGCCGGGGACTTCTGCGCTCGCGCCCCGCCCTGCACAACACGCCGCTGACGGACATCGAGAAACTGCGGATACGCGGAACAGCCGAACACGACGCCGAAGCCCCCGTCCTCGGTCGGCTGGAGTCAGGAGGCGAAGTCCGCATCTTCTATCTCACTCCGCGCGGCCGCCTGGGCCTCACCCCCCTCTCTGCCGAGCAGACCGATGCCCTCGCTCCTCACCTGGCCGACCTCGGACACTCGCCCTCCAGCGTCATCGCGGACCACGACACTGCCGGCGCTTTCGCCGAGTCATGGCAGCGGCACACGAGCGCAGCGCCGGTACCTTTCTGGCGGACGCATCTCTACCGTCTCGGCACGCTCACCCCACCGCAGCCACGCCCAGAGGGCCGGGGGCGCATCACGGGCGGGCAGGACCGTGAGCAAGTCGTGCGCTGGTGCCGTGAGTTCTGCGTCGACGTCGGGGGACAGCGTTCCATCGACTTGATTGGCGCCGGTTCCTGGGACGACTCGCGCTTCGGCGACAGGCACTTCACGTTCTGGGAGACCCCGGACGGCACCCCCGTCTCGATGGCGGCCGCGACCTCGATCGTCGGCGGCATGGTCCTGGTGGACCCCGTCTACACCCCGGCGCACCTAGGTTCAGGCGCGTGGCAGCACGCCCAGGAGCGTCGAGGTGAAGGAGATCCGCAGAGCGTCACGCAGCTCCAGGTGGAGCACGCCGAGGGCGGGCTCGTCCGCGTAGGCGGCGAGGAGGCTGGGCGGCGGCGGGACGTACGCCGACAGGGCGCCCGCCGAGACCAGGCTCATCAGGCAGAACAGCTGCGCGCCGTCGCCGAGCTCGGGCACGTGGTGGCGCACCAGCTCGGACATGGCCGCGAGCCTCGTGAGGGAGGACCGCTTGTGCCGCTTGACCACCTCGACCGAGACGTTGTGCTCAAGGACGCCGCCCTGCGCGCCGAAGAGGTCACACAGCACCACGCGGCCCGCCAGCGACCGGCTGAGGATCTCGGCCAGCCGGCCCGCCCGCACCTCCGGCGCCGCGTGCGCCTCGATGCCCGCGGCCAGCTCGTCCGCCAGCTCAGCGAGCCAGCTCTCCAGGAAGACGTCCAGCAGTTCGAGCAGCACCGCCTCGCGTGACTCGAAATACCGCAGGACGTTCGACTTGGCCAGGCCCACCCGCCGGCTGAGCTCGTTGAGGCTCACGTCGGCCACGGGCATCTCGTCGAGCATCGCCGCCGCCGTGTCCAGGATTGCGCGGCGGCGGATCTCCCGCTGCTCCTCGCTTCGCGCCCGCTGAAATGTCACGCCCTCAGCCTAGCTTAAAGACCACCGGTCCCTTGACAGGAGACCGGCGGTCCTTTACGTTGATTCTCATAACAGACCGATGGTTCTTTAGGGGTACGCCATGAACGGCAACTGGACCGAGCAGCACATCCCCGATCAGCGCGGCCGGGTGGCGATCGTGACCGGCGCCAACACCGGGCTGGGCTTCGAGACCGCCCGGATGCTCGCCACGCGCGGGGCGGCGGTGGTCCTGGCCGTCCGCAACGTCGAGAAGGGCAAGCAGGCAGCCGCCCGCATCGCCGGCGACGTCACCGTCCAGGCCCTCGACCTGACCTCCCTGGACTCGATCCGGTCCGCGGCGGCCGACCTGCGCGCAGCCCACCCGCGCATCGACCTTCTGATCAACAACGCGGGCGTGATGTACACCCCGCGGCAGACCACTGCCGACGGCTTCGAACTCCAGTTCGGCACCAACCACCTCGGCCACTTCGCCCTCACCGGCCTGCTGCTGGACCGGCTCCTGTCCGTCCCCGGCTCCCGCGTCGTCACGGTCAGCAGCATTGGCCACCGCATCCGGGCCGCCGTCCACTTCGACGACCTGCAGTGGGAGCGCTCGTACAGCCGTGCCGCCGCCTACGGCCAGGCCAAACTCGCCAACCTTATGTTCACGTACGAACTGCAGCGTCGGCTCGCACCGCACGGCACCACGGTCGCGGTGGCCGCCCATCCCGGCGTGTCCAACACCGAGCTCACCCGCAACACGCCCGCCGCGCTTCGCGTGCCCGTCACCTGGCTCGCGCCGCTGCTCACCCAGAAGGCCGAGATGGGCGCCCTGCCCACCCTGCGCGCCGCCACCGATCCGGCGGTCCGCGGCGGCCAGTACTACGGCCCCGGCAACCGCGGCGAGATCCGCGGCTACCCGAAGCTTGTCACCTCCAGCCCCGACTCCCACGACCAGGCCGCCCAGCAGCGCCTGTGGACCGTCTCCGAGGAGCTCACCGGGGTGACGTTTCCCGTGCGGTGAAGCGGTGACTCCACAGCGGAGGGATTTCCCTGAGGCCGCAACCGGATTCGAACCGGTGTGCACCGCTTTGCGGGCGGTTCCCTGACCACTGAACCTCTTTCAACGTGGCGAGGCCGGCAGTGGCCGGCGGCGATGAACGGCCCGGCACTGTCAGGCTCGATGTCAGGTTGAACAAGGTTCATTGGTGCGGACGGCGAGGGAACGCGGCAGGCCATGTGGCCGTTCCGGGGCGGGCGGCGGGCAGGCGGCGGACGTTGCCGAGGGCTGCGGTCTGTTCCCGTAGACGTACGACCTCGTCGTGCTGTGCGGCCAAGCGGGAGGCGGCGAGTTCCTTGAACGTGGTGAGTTCGGCTATGGCCTCGTCCCGCTGAGCCAGGCGTTCCTTGAGCTCGGCGACCTTGGCCTTGAGCCGTTCGATCTGCGCGATTCGCGGGTCGACGACCTTTCCGGCTTCCTGCAGAGTACGAAGGCGCCGCTCGAACTCTTCGGCGAAGTGCTGGTAGGGGCCGGGGCGGGTGGTGCCGTCACGGTTCTTCTTCGGGTAGAACGCGGTGCGGGTCACGCCGGCTTCAGCGGCCAGTGTCTTCAAGTCGCAGCTGCCGCTGGGCGGGAGGTTACCCTTCAGGAGCCGGTCCATCGCGGCTCGGACGGCCTCCTCGTCGCGGGCGCGGGTCTCTGCTCTGATTCGAGCCATGAAGTGGGGTTTCTCCTTACGCGGCAGCGGCGTCGATCGAGGCCAGGACCTCTCATGTGCTGGTTCCAGGTGGATGCGGCGAACCGTTCCTTCAGTGGGCCGCACGCGCGGTGTACCGCGTAGGCGCTCAGGCCGCGTCTCAACTCGCGGCGGTTGTCGAAGAGTTGGATGCCCCGGCTGTCCAGGAAGAGCGTCCAGTCCCGCACAACCAGAACGTAGGTTTCCCAGGAGTTCGGGGCCGGGCAGCCGTTCGCCGGGAGTTCCTGGGCCCACCGGTTGATCACGGTCGTGACGCGAGGGCCAGCCGAGTCCTCGAAGAGGAGGTCGTCGTCAAGCAGGATCGGCATCCGGTCCGGGATGACCGGTTGGCTCTTGTATGACCGGTCGGGGGGATCTGACAGAGGCGGAGTGGCGACAGGTGGTGCTCAGGGAATCGGGGAGGGCACCCGCAAAGCAGCGGACGCCGCCGGATCGCGCGGTGATGGAGGTGCCGGGGCCGAGCAGGACGCAGCTGAAGTGCGGCGGTGGGGAGGTAGCAGGTTTCGCGGATCTGGCGGGCGTTCGCCCTGGCCCCGCACCGCTCGCAGACCTTCTCCGGCGGGTCGAGGTAGAGGCCGACAACATCGCGGACCTTGTCGATGAACAACGGGACCCACAAAACACCCGCGATCAAACAGTGGCTCGGCGAACCACCGTTCCACCAGGTTCAGCCAGGACGAACCGGTGGGTGTGAAGTGCAAGTGCGCTGGACGGGCCGGTGACCGTGCTGGCCGCGGGAGTCTGGAGAACGTCGGAAACCGCGCGGGAGCGGTTCGGACGCGAGGCGGCACTGGTGGCCGAGACGGCCCGCCGATGCCGCGAACGGCAACGCCTGATGGTATTCCTGTCCTCAGCGTCCAGCGGGTTCTACGGCAGGCAGGGCGAGGGCCGCGAGGACGCGCGGATCGCCCCGCCGGGACCTGCTGGACGTCCGGCACTTCGTCACCGTGCTGGACGGACTGCTGGGCCTCGGTGTGCGCGGCCAGGTCGTCAACGTGGCTTCCGGGGTCTCCTTCGCGGCCGAGGAGATCGTCACGGCCGTCGACGCGAGCCTGGGCCAGCAGGCACACCGCGTCCTTCGCGAGGTGCCGCCCGAGTCCCTCCGGATCGCCAACCGGCGGATGCACTTCGGCCTCGGCCCCGGCTACCTCGACCGCCTCATCACCCGCTACGTGCCCGCCAGGGCCGGAGCCTAACGGCGCGCGCTGCGGGCCAGCCAGGGCGTCAGGTTGGGGTCCACGATCAGTTCTCTGTACCTCTCGTCGCCGGGCAGCGGCACGATGAGCCACTGGCCGGGCGGAAACAGCCGCCCCTTCGTGGTGGCGAGTCCGCCGTAGACGGACCTGAGGAACGCGGGGACGGAGTCGCGGGGGACGTCATGGAACTCCACACCGTCGACGGTGATCTTCGCGTCGTCCTCGGGGAAGAGCCGGACGCTCACCGCCGGCGATCCCCCCAGCTCCACGAACGCCTCGTGCGGCAGTGAGCCGTCGGGGTCGAACACCGTGAAGAGTTCGGCCGACGTACGGCGCGACGTCTGGTCCGCTCCGATGTCGTCGGTGACCGACATGCTCAGCTCGAACTCCGCCGCGATGTCGCGGATCGCCACGACAGCGGCCTCGGTGGTCGGCAGGTGCGCTTTCTCCATGACCCGATCATGCCCGACAAAGGAGAAAGAGGTCTAGACCGCATCGGCCTTCGTTGGGCGTCGTGCGGAAGCGAGCTGCTGTTGACCGGCAGCACTCCTGCGCCACCGCCACGAAGGGCGCGATCCCTGCGTCAGTCGGGATCTTTCACGGCCCGGCCCGGCTTCCGGTCAGGACCACACTCATGGCCCGCAGCACTCCGGCTGCCGCACGACAGCCAGCTCACGCATGCGACTGATCGTCCCCAGGAATGATCACTACTGTTCATGCGTTGCAGCGGAGAGCACGCCACCAACCGCAAGGAGACAAGCGTGACCAGCGAGCCTGAGGTTGCCGAACTGCGACTAGTCGTAACTGCTGAGGACTATGAAGAAGCTCTGGCCTTCTACCGCGACGTCATAGGGCTTCCTGAACGCGCAGCATTCACGTCGCCCGGCGGCCGTGTCACCATTCTTGAAGCCGGGCGCGCTACGTTGGAAATCACCGATCCTACGCATGCTGCGTACATCGACGATGTCGAAGTCGGCCGCCGCGTCGCCGGACACATACGAGTCGCCTTCCAGGTCGCGAACGCGGACGCGGCAACCCGGCGCGCCGAACAGGCCGGCGCCACTGTGATCAAGGAACCCGTGATCACTCCATGGAACTCCGCCAATGCACGGCTGCAGGGGCCGGCAGGCCTGCAACTGACCCTGTTCGAAGAGCTTGGTGCGTAGCTCGCTTGGAGCCGGGCCGGGCGCGGTCAGCTGATGTGGCAGTGGAACGAACGGCGGTCAACCCGGTGACGCGGTCGGTGGAGATGGGATTCAACCAGGGTGAGGTCGTCTCCGGGCACACACGGACCCTGTACATCTCGGGGCAGACCGCGATGAGCGGCGACGGCAAGCCCCAGCATGACGGTGACACTGCAGCGCAGTTGACGCTGAGCATCGACAACCTGGAGGCCGTGCTCGGCGAGGCCGGCATGTCTCTCGCGAACCTCGTCCGGCTCAACGTCTACACGACCGACGTCGATCTGCTTTTCCAGCACTACGGCGTGCTGGCGGGGCGGTTGGGCGCCGCCGGGGTGGCGCCGGCTACCACGATGCTCGGGGTGACGCGACTGGCGATCCCCGACCAGATGGTCGAGCTTGAGGGGACCGCGGTCGCGTAAAGCGACCTCGCCGCCCTGCTACTCGTGCCGGTTGAACCGGCACGAGTAGCAGGCAGATGGGTGTGACGCAGCCTTCCGCTCACTCCGTCAGGTCGTAGAGGTTCGGTGCGAGCGCCCCGTGTACTCACCGGCGTCTGAGTACGGGGGCGGTAGCTGCCCGGTGGGATCCGCCTGATGGGATGTGCCAATGACGACGACCTCCTCTCCCGCCACGCACTCCCCGGACCCCGCGCCGCTCCGCCAGCGCCGGACCCGGGCACTGATCGTGGGCGGTGCGGCGATGGTGCTGCTCGTCGCGGCACTCGCTCAGGGCTGCGCGGGGGTGGCGGGCGGCCGGGTGATGTCGGAAGCGGCGTTCCGCGAGCACCTGAGGCTCACGCAGGAGGCGGGCGAGGACGCGGTGCGGCGGCTGGGGATGGACCCCGCGTCGGTGGTGGACCAGCAGGAGATGTCCGATGCCTCCTGTAAGGACGACCTCGGTATGGACTCCGAGGGCGTCACCCGTGACCAGCCGACCGTCACCTGGGCGCCCGACTTCGCGGGCCGCGCAGCGTACGAGGCGGCGGTCGACACGCTCCGCGAGGAATGGTCCGCGCAGGGCCTGACGGTGGAGGACGTGCCCGCCCCCGGACGGGGCGAGCCGGGAGCCGGCCTGCCGGGGGTCCGGGCGAGGGACGACCATGGCATCGAGTTGTCGCTGCGTCCCGGCTGGTACTCGGGGGAGCCGACGCTGGTCGCTGACGGGGGATGTGTACGGCACCGGGGGTACCTGGTCGGGTGGGAATAAAAGAGGCGTCGTCGTCCGAGCTGTGCACGAGATTGCGCCGACGGGCCGTGGCAGCGCTGGTGGAGTACGCCCCGGGTCACCGAAGGGCGCAGCGATCTCACGCGCTCGCGAGCCGAGAAGGCAGGACTCATCCCGTGCGAGTCGCTGGGCGAGGCCTTGGCGGCGAGCGAGATCGTGCTCTGCGTCTGCCCGTCGTACGCCGCCGAGGACGTCGCGGCCGCGGTGGCGACGCACGGGTTCGACGGCACGTATGTGGACGCCAACGCGATCAGCCCGCAGCGAATGCTTCGGATCGCGGAGAGGAGGCCGCCCCGCTGCTCGGTCCTGGACGGCGCGATCATCGGTCCGCCGCCGGGCCAGGGCCGGACGGCCCGTCTCTACCTCTCTGGAGCCCCCCATGTCGCTGGCCTGATCGGTGAGTTGTTCGAGAACACGGACGTGGACAAGACGGAGAAGCTTCCTGACAGTCCGGAGCTGGTGGCTGGGCTCTGCAAGCTGTTGGAGGCGAAGGACTGTTTCGTGCGGGCAGCTCTGGATGCCACAGGGAGTTGAGCGGTCGGCACACCGTTACCGGAGCACCTCAGTCGAGTTGGGCTCTGCGGAATTGTTTCGACAACAACAAGGGCGGACGGCATGAAGAAGCGGATGTGGATCGCGGCAGCGCTCACGGCGGTGGCCGTGGCCAGCGGTATCGAAGTCGCCGCGTACGGCGCACCGGAGGAGCCCGGTGCGGGGTTCCCCGCAGGCCACTTCAAGATCAAGAACGAGAAGACCGGCGAATGCGTTCAGGCATTCCTCGAACAGGAGTCCGACACCTTCGGGGACGGCAGCAAGAACCCCAATGCCGGACGGTACATCCAGGACGCCGCACTCCAGCCGTGTGCAGACACCAAGGACCAGGAGTGGAAGTACGACGCCACCCGCAAGCAGCTGGAAAGCCTCGGTGTGGACGGCAACCGCTGCCTCGCACTCAACCAGAACATCAACTTCGGCAGTCTGGGTAACACCCTGGACACCAGTGAGCAGCCTGGCGAGAAGCCCGGATGGAATCTGTCGTTCGGCTGGTGCGGTGAGGCGTCCAGCGAGCCCCTCAGGTCGTTCAAGTTCCAGACCGACAAGGGCCTGATCTGGTCGGCGTCCGCTGACGAGCTTGCGCCCACGAACAGTTCCTACCTGACGGCAGCCGAAGAAGGCCGTGTCACCGGAATGACCCAGGGGCAGGCCGGACAGCAGTGGACCTTGCCCGCCATTCCGTAGGTCCGAAAACGGAGGAGGGCGTCACCGGATATGAACCGGTTGGCTCGATAGCCCCCAGGACTCCCAGGTGGCAGAGGAGAAGAACGTCATCAGCATGGCGGGGACCGTACCTATACGACTCATGCGACTGCAAAGCGCAAACGTGCTGGTCACGAATACGCGAGGCAGTAACGAGACGCTGCAGTTCTGCTCACAGAACGGACCGCGAATGGTTCCAGAAAGACGAAGAGCGGCCCGCCTCGTTGTTCCGGGGACAGGCCGCTGTCGCGTTCGGTTTCGGTCTACAAGTCCAGCACCGCGCGGAGGGCCTGGCTGACGCGTTCCATCGCCGCCGTATCGACGGTGCCCAGCAATTTGGCGCCGTCGAAGCGCGCAACCCTCAGCTGTTGGATGTTGACGGCGACTTCGGTACACGGCAACGGCTCGTCGAGCACCACGGACATCGCAGTGTCCGGGAAGCGCCCGGAGGGATGCAGCACGATGGCGAGTACCGCGCCGTAGGCCTGTTCCAGGCCGTCGAGCGACACGACGAGTACGTTGCACCCGTCTTCGAGCGTCCAGATTTCCCCGCGCTTCACAGAGTGTCGCCCTCGCCGCACAGGTCGTCGCCGAGCCCGAGCGCGGCGAGACGCTGGGCAGCGTCGAGTACAGCCTGTCGGCGGGCGGCGCGAACGATGTGTGCGTTGAGGGACAGGCCCGCGGCGGTCGCGCCGGCGCGAATCGCCGGGTCGAGGTCATCGGGTATGCGGAGCGTCATCACACCGGATGGCGGTTGCATCAGATGGTGGCGGTCGTTTCGCGTGTACAAGCGAAGCAGCCGGGAGGGGTCCGCTACAGGGTCCACCCGCCCGCGGGCGACGAGAGCCTTCCGGGACGTGATCACCGCGGCGGCGCATGCGGCATGGACGTGCTGAACAGCAGCCGGTCCGAGGGCTGGGAGGTACTGCGGTACCCGACCCGTAGGCCGGGCTGTGGCCAGGCGTACAGCCGCGTGATCACCGAGGTGAAGCCATCCAGGTCGACGACCACCTGATACACCACCCGCCCGTCCGCGTAGTCCTGGCGAGCGGTGACTGTGGCCCAGTGCCACCGACCACGAGAGCGGACCAGCAGCGCGGGCGGATCGGTCCGGGGCCAGGTCCAGACGTGCGGGGGAGGGCCATCGTCGGGCACCCACGGCCGTGCCTCCACCGGCTCGGGCACTGAATCGCTCACGCGTTCGATTGTAAGAGGCGAGCTGTCTCCTTGATCGTTTCTACTGGTCTCCTCTGGTCTCCTCGGACTAGAACGGAGGCGTGCCGTCGCCGGAGATAGGCACAGAAGTGAACTCAGCCTCATGGTCGTGAGCGGCTTCACGCAGGTGCACGTAGCGCTCTTGCTCGTCTGGCATGCGAAGCCGAATCTCGGGGCTGTCCTTCAGGTCATAGATCATCGCAGTCGGGACGCCATCCAGGGTGCCGCGCCACTGGGGCGAGGTCCTGGTGCCAAACACTTCAAGCTGAGCCCTGACGGGGATCCGTAGTTCACCCGCGATCAGCAGGGCGTCATCGTGGTAAGTGGGACTAGTCATGCCTCTATCGTCCAGCCGCACACGACGGCCTGCGAGCTCGCAGTCACAGGGCAACGCCCCGCATCGCCGTGAGCGAGCCGCAGGACCGGCGTTTTATCACGCCTCGTTCATCAGATCGAGTGAACGTCTTTCACGCCATTCATGGAGCTACGGGGCGCGAAATAGGATTTCGCTGACACTGAGGGGGAAGCGGACTCCAGCCGCACAAGCGAATCGGGACGAACCGACGACCTTGCTCACCCCTGTCACCACGCGCTGAACTCCCGCCATGAACATCGGGGAATGGACCGCAGTTAGTGCAGTCGTCTGCGCTCTTGTGCACGAGGTCTTCAAGACGTGGCGGACCGTCATACGCCAGCGAAGATCTGGCGATCAGGTGGATGAGGAGTAACCGCTCAGACCTGGGGAGCCAACTGCGACACCATCATGATGTCGTAGTCAGGCGTCAGCTTGCGTCCCCGAAACGGTCGGATTCGGGACGGCGGCCGGTTGAGGAGGACGCGCCGACGCCACCCGTCCAGAAAGGCGTCCCGAAACCCGGAGGCAGGGCTGCGCCGTTCAGTGGATCTGTCCGCTTTGATCATGTGATGCCGAGGGTGGCCAGGGGCCGGGTGGCGTGATCAGGACTTCTCGGCGTGAGCGGCAAGGGTGCTGCTGTACGACAACGAGCTAACCGACGACGGCTCGTGGCGACGCTCCACGGGCGCCGACCGGAAGGTGTCAGCGGAGCGCTTGGCGCCGGCCCCTCGCGTACCCGGGAGGGAGCCTGAGCACCAGCGAGGAGTGAGGAGTCACGTGAGCGTATGCGGGCCTGACGGGGAGGGTGAGCCGCCCACTCGTACTCCCGGGGCAGGGCGATGACCTTGGCGGGGGCACTGGCGGCGGCGGAGACAGCGGCGCCCGTGGAGTCGCTCGACGTGGTCGCGCGCATGCTCAAGGAGCGCGTCGGGGCCGCGTCGGTGTCGTTCCTCATCACCGACTTCACCGACTTCACCGACTTCACCGACTTCACCGACTTCACCGACTTCACCGGCGGCTCGGTCGTACGGCCGGGGGCGGCGGGCAGCGTCGATACCGATGAACCCGCCCGGCGCATCACGCTGCGGGGCACCCTGTACGACGATGTGATCCGCACCCAGCGGCCGAGCGTGGAGGACAAGGGCGAGGGCGCGCTGGTGCGGATCGTCGCCCCGGTGACCAATCGCGGGGACGCCATCGGGCTCCTCGAACTGTTCCTGCCCGCGGCGCCGGACGCGGAGGTGATGCGGGAGATCGGCGAGACCGCGCACGCCCTGGCGTACATCGTCATCGCGAATCGGTCCTTCACCGACGTGTACCAGTGGGGCCGCCGGACCATCCCTCTGAGCCTGGCCGCGGAGATCCAGCACCGGTTGCTCCCGGCTTCGCTGGCGTGCGAGGCGGCCAAGTTCGCGGTGGCCGGGCGCTGGAGCCGGCCGACCACGTCGGGGGTGACACTTTCGACTACGTGATCGACCGGGACACGGTCCGGCTTTCCGTCACCGATGCCATGGGGCACGATGTCGGCGCCGCGCTGCTGGCCACCCTCCTGGTGGGCGCCCTGCGCCGGGCACGGCGGGCCGGTGCCGACCTCGCCGAACAGGCCCGCCAGGCCGACCAGGCCATGCGCGAGCACGGCCGCCAGAGCTACGTCACCGGCCAGCTCCTGCGCATCAGCCTGATCGACGGCAAGACCGAGTTCATCAACGCCGGGCACCCCTGGCCGCTGCGGATGCGGAACGGACAGGTGCGGGAGATCACTCCCAAGGTCGATATGCCGTTCGGCTTCCATGCCCCTCACACCTACCGGGTCCAGTCGCTGGACCTGCGGCCGGGCGACCGGCTGTTGATGCTGACCGACGGCATGCTGGAGCGCAATGCCAACAGCCTCGATCTGTCTGATCTGATCGTGCGCACCCGCGCGCTGCATCCCCGCGAGGCCGCCCGTACCCTCATCGCGGCGATCGTCGACGCCAACGACGGCCACCTGCAGGACGACGCGACCGTCATGTGCCTGGGCTGGCACGGCGTCGGCCACTCCCGGCGGAACGCCGACACCGGCGCCGACCTCACCGACGCCTCCGCACCGTCGCGGACGGGGCCCACCACACCTGGGCGATGACTCGAGGGCTGTTCCGGTAGCCCGCTTCGGCCGACCCCTGGCCGGGCGGCGGGTGGACTCTGCCCCGGGTGACCGCGTCACCGGGACAGGCGCCTGCGGCGGCGGCCCCAGGCGCAGGCCGAGCAGGACGAAGCGGCGACCACAACCACCACACCGTTGACCAACAGTTGGAACAGGCCCTTCGCCACCACCCCGATGATGCCGAGCACCATGGCCACAGTGACCAGCAGGAGAAGAAAGCCCTCCGTGTCACCTCACGGTGGGAGAAGTTGGTGAGGCACGTGCGGAGTCGCCGCTTCCCGCAACACCCCCCAGTCGACCCCCGGTACCGGGGTCGGATCCCATGGCCGCATGAACTATGGCTGGACGTGGCACACGCCGAAAGGTACAGCCCAAGCTCCGAAGCCCGATGACATTCGGCGCCTCAGTACCTGAACGGAAGATTCCCCAGCTTGAGGGCAGGCTGCCGCGTTCTTTGGCCTTGGGTGACGAGACGTGCTGGTCTGCGGGGCTGAGGGTGACGTCGTGGCCGAGGGCCTTGAGCTGGCGGACCAGGTCGCGGGTGCGGCGGCCGGGGTCGACCAGCCGCTGGTGGTAGTCGGAGCCGAGGTCGTGGCAATCGGCGTCGGGGTCGTTGATCAGGTGCCAGACGATGACGAGGATTGAGCGGGCGACGGCGACCAGGGCGCATCTGTGCCCGCGGCGTTTTGACGATGCGCTGGTAGCGGGCCCCGAGGAAGGTGTTGCTGCGGGCCGCGGAATTGGCCGCCTCGCCAAGGGCGGCCTTGAGCCAGGGATTGCCCTTGCCGACGGGTCCGGTGGTGTTCTTCCCGCCGGACTGGATAGTCCGCGGGGCCAACTTGGCCCAGGCGGTGAGGTGCTCGGCGGTGGGGAACAGGCTCATGTCCGGGCCGAGTTCGGCGAGGAGAACCTGTGCGGTGCCGACGCCGACTCCGGGTATCGCATCGAGCCGGGCCACCAGCGCTGGGCCTGGCCGGGAGGCGCCGTCGGCGGGCCGGGCAGGTCGCCGATCGCGGCGGTGATCCGCTCAGTGAGCCGGTCGATCTGTGCGGTGAGGTGGTCGATGCTGTCCAGCAGTGGCAGAGGAATCCGTGATGGTCGTCGAACTGCCCGGTCAGCGCTTCGACGAGAGCGGCCTTCTTGCGGACCAGGTTGCCGCGGGCGAGGTCGGCCAGGGCCCTTGGGATGCGTTCTCCGGCGTCAGTGCGGCGAGCATGGCCCGCCGGAGACGCCGTGAACTGTTTCTGATCCCTTGATCACTTATCTTCGCCGTTTCAGTGCGTGTGCCATGCGTGGGAGTTCTTCGTACAGCAGTCGGCCGACCAGCGCACCGCCGAAGACAACGACACCCACACCGACCAGCCAGGACTGGATGACCAGGACGGTTCCAACGGGGCCGTAGCTGACGGTGTTGGATGCGATCAACGGCGAGAAGACGAGCCGGGAGAAGACCCTCAGGCAGAGCAGCCCGATCACGGTGGCGACCGCGCCGGGAAACAGGGCGCGCCCGCGGATCCGCCCGCCGAGCAGCAATCGCTGAGACCACCAGAGGAACAGGACGGCGCTCAGCGACGCGACGGCCCCACCCGCCAAGGGCTCGCGCCGCAGCGTGGTGGTGGCTGAGACGAAGAGGTATCCGGTGAGGACGCCGAGCCACACCACATGCCGCCATCTGGCCCACCAGCGGGCCGGCGGCAGATCCCAGACCTTCTCGTAGCCGGTCTGCACCGCGGCCCCGAAGCTCAGGCCGAACACGGCGAGGGCGGCGATGCCGAAGGCGGTCGTGGTCCGCAGCGCCTGGCCGGGCCGGGTGAACAACTGCTCGACCGCTGCTCTGGAGGCGGTCGACACGCCGAGCCCATTCCCCAGCCACTGCGCGAACCCCCGCCCGTGCTCGGGATCGGCAGAGGAGACAATGATTAACAGTGGCACCAGCGTGAGGAACCCCAGCGCCGCGAAGCCCAGCGAACGCGACCCCAGCTCAAGGTCCCTGCTCCGCCGCCACCCACGCCCGACTGGTGAACGGCTGATCACGCGGCGCAGCCGTCCGAACCAGGATGAACGGTCCGCGGCACCAGAAGGCTTCATCGGCATCCCTGTCGACTACCACGGCCGGAACCCCTACCGCGCGAGGGCGCGACGCAGAGGTTCCCCGATAGCCTGGCAGGACAAGGAGCTACCGGGGCGCAGCGGTTGCGCCTGCCCGTGGGGGGGGCGGCTCGCACCGGTCCGGATCAACGGCTCAGGAGGGCAGGCCATGATCCATGCAGCCGATATCCGTGAGTGGCGCAACCGCAACGTCGTCGACCCGAAGGGCCACAAGATCGGCGTGCTTGAAGCGATCTACGTGGACACCACCACCGACGAACCGGCCATGGCCACGGTCCGCACCGGGCTCCCCACCCGCCACCAGTTGGCCTTCGTGCCCCTCGACGAGGCGATCGTTGGGCCGGACTACGTCAAGGTCTCCTACGACAAAGCGCTGGTGAAGAAGGCGCCCGCGATCGGCATGGACGACATCCTGCCCGCCGGGGCAGAGGAAGCGATCTTCCGGCACTACGACCTGCCGTACCAGCCGGGCGCGGGCGGCGAGAGGCAACTCGCGCGCCGCTGACCGCCCGGGGAGGTGTTCGCATCCATGGCTCTCTTCCTGCAAGCCGGCGGGGCCGTGGGCAAGCCACCCTCGGACGAACGGCTTGCCCACACCGGCCGGTGCGCGCTGAGTAGCAATTGAGCGCGGTGCGCGTTCGCGAGAACCGGCCACCGGAGCATGACCGGCTCACCGAGTTTGACGGGCTCTTTTGCCACTCAGCGCGATGTTGCCCCGATCGGTACCCGCTCGTTGAAACACAACATGGCGGAATGCGATCGGTCCCCGTCCGCTGTGCACCCGTTCGGGGGGCGGGACCTGAGTTGCTGCCTTTTCTGCCGGGCAGTCAGGTCTCGGCGGGTGAGGATCGGGGGATGCGAACGTGTGTGGGGCGAAACGACCGAGGGCGCCTCGCGAAGGCGATGTTCGACCAGCAGGATTGGCCTACGGGGGGTGGCCGTCGTGGAAGGTGAGCGGCGGCGTGGCCGGGGCATGGTGGACCGGTCGGAGGGGTTCGGTGAGCGGCTGTTGGGGGTGTTGCTGGACCGGGCGCACGAGATGCCGCCTCAGTTGATCGCTCCGCTGATCGCGGAAGAGGTCGCCAGGGTCGCGGCCGCGACGTCTCGATCCTCCTGCAGGACTACGCGCAGGAGTTTCTCGTGCCGCTGCCGGGCAAGGGGCTGCTCGTGGGGGAGCCCGAGGTGATCGTTGATTCTCCCTCTGGGACGGCCTTCCTGCGCGCGGAAGCGGTCGAGGTGCAGCAGGGTGACGGCGTGCGGGTGTACCTGCCCCTGCTGGACGGCAGCGACGAGGTGGGGGTCATGGCCCTCACACTGGACACCATTGATGACGACGACCGGCGACTGCTGCGCCGGCTCGCCGACTTGTCGCCGACATGCTGGTCACCAAGCACGGTTACACCGACCGGTTCTTTCAGGCCCGGCGGCGCGAACCGATGAGCGTGGCCGCGGAGATGCAGTGGTCCCTGCTGCCGCCGCTGACGATGTCCGTACCGCAGGTCGCCGTGTCCGGAGCCGTCGAGCCGGCCTACAGCATCGCTGGTGACAGCTTCGACTACGCCCTCAACGACAACCTCCTCCACGCGGCGGTGATCGACGCGATGGGCCACGGCCTGGACGCCGCCATCATGGCGACCGTCGCGATCGGCGCCTACCGGCACGCCAGACGCTCTGGCATCAGCCTGTCCGAGAAGTGCACGTTCATGGACAAGGCCATCGCGGAGCAGTTCGGGCCCGACCACTTCGTCACCGCGCAGATGATGAACCTGGACATCACCACCGGCGTTCTGCAATGGGTCAATGCGGGTCACCCGGCACCGCTGCTCGTCCGTAACCATCGGGTCGACCGGCAGCTGGAGAGCCCCACCACCCTGCCGGTCGGCTTCGGCGGCGAACACCCTCCGATCAGCGAGTACCAACTGCAGCGCGGCGACCGGGTGCTGTGCTACGCCGACGGTGTGATCGAGGAGCGCGATGCCGACGGAGAACCGTTCGGCGAGGAACGACTCATCCGCTGCATCAACCGCATCGAGCACACGGAGGAAGGCGTGCGGGCATGGGCGCTGCGGCTCTCCCACGCGCTGAAGCAGGAACGCGGTGGGCGTACCAGCGATGACGCGACCCTCTTTCTGATCGAGTGGGGGCGGGGGCGCCGCCGACCACCTGGCTGTCCTGGAGTGAGCGAAAGCCGCACCGCTGATCGACTCGCGTGCGCAACCCCCGTGCCGTTGTCCGGGTGCGTGTCCTGCGGCTGGTCCTGCCGTGCTGTAGTCGGCGAGCCGCAGTAGTTTCACCGAGCGATGAGTTCCCTGAGGAGGTGGGGGAGCTGCATGAAGACCTGCATCTCTGGGGTGTTGAGTGCGAATCCTTCTGTCGGCTCCTGGCCCGGGCGGGCTGGGGCAGGTGCCGGTCGGTGAAGCCGAGCGTCCGGCTGATGGCGCGCCACAGTCGTGCGTCGGGGCGAGTGTCGGCGTTGTAGCTCTGCGACAACACCGGGGCTACTCCGTCCATTGGCCAGGATTCCGGGCAATGAGGGCGTTGATTGTCTTGCCGTGGCCGGCGCACGATCCGGACCTTCTCCAGAGCGTGGAGAGGTCCTCGAGGTGCAACGCGCACAGCTCCCCGACCCTCGCGACGGTGTCGAGCACCACCGACATGCGAGCATCCGCACCTAGCGGGGATAGCCACGCGTCAGCAGCCCACCCTCGACCGTCCACTTCGTCTGGCGGCCGATGTAGTCGGCGACGGTCTGCAGGCCGGCGCGCGTCCGCTCGCGCCGGTCGACGTCAACCGGCTCCTGGCGCGGCAGCTCCTCCAGCACTCGCAGGTAGTGGACCGCCAGGCCGAGCTCGCCATGACGCCGGAACGCACCATTGTCGTTGCCTCGGACGTCGGCCGCTTGGCGCCCCGACTCGCAGTTCGCCGGCGAGCGCGAGCTGCTCGTACGCCCGCAGCGACGGCATGTCGAGCACGTCGGCTAGGTCGTCGGCGACGGTCAGCGGGTGCTCGGGGTGCTTGAGGGCACGGACGGGCTCGCGGGCGTGGGCGCGGATCTGCCGCTGGCGGGCCTCTGAGGGCGCCGCCTCGCACACGGCCTCGACCCCTCCTGGAGCTCGGGCACCTCAGCCAGCACGCCGTCTCGCGTCGTCACGCCTGGCACGGTAGCCACGCCCGGGCAGCCACACGGCCCCAACGTGGAATTAGACTCGATTACCACCAACGGACCCACCCACCCCTGAGCTGGCCGCGTCAGGCGGCGTCGAACCGGTGAGCCTGGGCCCGCCGGCCGACGACCCGAGGCCGCATGCCGTTCCAGACAGGAGCCCATCCCCACACCAGCGACACGCCGCTGAGTCGCCAGGGCCGGCTGCCGGCAACAGGACAGCGGCCTGCTGGTGCTGCGGAGCAGTTTCTGCGACAGTGCGGGCAGCCCGACTCGAGGTGCGGACCATCCCCCCACCGCTGCCTCGTGCACCAGCTGCGCTGTGTGTCCCTGACGGATAGGACAGACATGCCCTCTCCACATCGGGGGCTGGTGCCGGTTCGGGAAGAGCGCACCACCAGGGAGGACGACTACATGGCAGCGACTTCTGCGCCGACCGCCGACACCGTGCAGGCCGGGGGAGCGGCGCTGTCCATGGCCGGAGCCCCGGCCACTGCCGGTGAGCTGCCCTGGATTAAGGACGCGGCGAAGGTGGCCCCCAAGGACGCCCGCGCTCTGTCGAAGCTGTTCCTCGACCAGCTCCAGGTACTGGAGGAGGGCACGCACGCGTACCAGTACGCGCGCAACACCCTCATCGAGATGAACCTCTCCCTGGTGCAGTTCGCCGCGCGCCGGTTCCGCAACCGCGGCAGCGGCGACATGGAGGAGATCATCCAGGTCGGCACCATCGGGCTCATCAAGGCCATCGACCGGTTCGACCTCTCCCGCGAAGTCGAGTTCGCCTCCTTCGCTGTCCCCTACATCGTCGGCGAGATCAAACTTTTCTTCCGCGACACCACCTGGGCCGTCCACGTCCCCCGCCGCCTGCAGGAACTGCGCTTGGGCATCGCCCAAGCGCAGGAACAGCTTGCCACCGGCCTGGAACGGGAACCGACCGTCAAGGAACTCGCCGAGCATCTGGGGCTCAGTCAGGAGGAGGTCATCGAAGGCGTCGTCGCCTCCAACGGCTATACGGCCGGCTCGCTGGACCTGCCCAGCGACGGCGACGGCGACGGCGACGGCCCTTCCAGCCCCAACAGTTACGCCGACGTGATCGGTGAGGCAGACCCCGCCATGGAGACCGTGGAGGACCTGCACACCCTCGCCCCGCTCCTTCAGCACCTCGATGACCGCCAGCGACGCATCATCGAGATGCGCTTCGGCCAGGAGATGACCCAGTCCCAGATTGGCGTCGAACTCGGCGTCTCCCAGATGCACGTCTCCCGGCTCCTGACCCGCACACTCGCCCAGCTCCGCACCGGCATGTTCGCCTGAAGCGTCCATCCCACGCTTCCTGTCGCCGTCGTGCCACAGCAGGACGGTGGCGGTCGCGCCGGGTGCGTGTTTGCGTACGTTGGTGAGGGCTTCGTGCACGGTGCGGTATAGGGTGCGCTGTGCGGGGGCGGTGATGGTGAGACGGAGCTCGCGGCCAGTTCGGTGTCGATGCCGTGGGACCGCGACCCCGGCGTTACACGGGGCCGGCTGAGGCTCTTCGAAGGCGGCAGCGACCTTGCGTCATCCTGACGCGTGCACGAGCCTGTCGTGATCCCGTCTCCACTGGGCCGCCGGACTGCGGTCGCCAACAGTGAAGACCAAAACCACCCAGGCATCGCGCCAGCGAAACCAACCGGCCATGACACAATCAAAACTGATCCGTCGGTGGTCAATGTCCGCCACGGTCGCTGAGGTGCCCGACGACGCGCTGCTGCGCCGCATATTCGGACACGTACCGACCCTGCGTGAACCGCCGCGATGGGCGCCGCTCACAACGCGGGTATCGGAACGTCCAAGCAAACCAACGCTGGCTGGGAGCTCGTAATGGCGCGGATAGTCCTGCGTGACAAGACCGCGAAGAATCCTGGAGAGCGGGTTTCGGGAAAACCTCCCCTGTCTCCACTCGGCCGGGTGCTGGCCATGATGCTGGCCTTCGCGGGGGCGGTGGCATTTGCGGTGGTGCTGGCCCGGCTGACTCTGGAACCCTCGGCAGCATCCGTGCCGTTGACGCACAGCAACCTGCGCCCTGGTGACTCCATCCGTGCTTATCTCGCGCAGCCCGTGTCCCGTGACACGGTCAAGCAGCTCGGCGGCAATATCGTGATGGGGATACCCTTCGGTGTGCTGCTGCCGATACTGGCGCCCCGAACGCGAGGGCTGGTCCGCGTAGGGGCGGCAACCGCTCTCGTGATGATCCTCGTCGAACTCGTCCAAGGCGCCCTCATTACCGGGCGCGCCTTCGACATCGATGACGTTCTGCTCAACACCACGGGTGCCCTCATAGGTTACCTGCTGATCGGCCTCCGGCTGGGCCGCGCAGTGCATCCCCGACGCCGCCACTGGTGGCACCGGTTCACCAAACGCCAGGTGACTGCTACGGACCCGGCATAGGTCCAATTCTCGGCGCGGAAATCGCCGTTGCGGCGAGTGACTTGGCGGCCCGTGCTGACGCCGGCCACCTCGCTTCCGCAGCCGCGCAAGCGAGTGGATGCGCAGCCGACGGGCGCAGGGGCGCGGTCGGCGCGATCGAACTGCTCAACTACGTCCGGGCTCTCCAGTCCGCAGGGGCCCTTGGGCTCCAGCCTGACGTATGGACCGGGAGGTCGTGCCGGAGTCGACGTCGTGGGAACAGACGGGACGGATATACAGCGCCCTGTCGGAACGCCCGCTCCTGCAAACGCGCTGGGCCCCTGCTGTCGAGCACCGCCACCCTGCAACGAGCGGACGAGTGACTTCCGCTTGAAGCCTCTCGGGGCCGCCGCCCGGGACTGGAAGGAAGAGGCGAACGCCCGCTGGCGCCGCACATGAGGGCGGTCCCGCCCCGGCACGCTCGACTGCGGCTGCCCCGCCGCCGGTCAGCGGATCATCTTGCGGAGCGCCACGGCGCTGGCTCCAGTGGCGGTCAGGCCCGTGAAGACGGCTTTGGACACGGACCTTTCGGCGAGAAATATGAGTCCGCCCATGACGAGCCGAAGAACGCGGCGGTAAGCAGTACCACTGCGGTGTGCAGCGGCAGAACGGCGGCGCTGCCGTAGAAGGCGACCCGGTTGCGTGCTGCGCGGTTCCGGGCGGGCGGGTGCGGGCGAGTACGGATCCCGCGGTATCGGGAGTCTCCTTGCAGGAGGTAGGGAGATGGCGGACAACCTGTGGTGGTGTCGACCGCGGGGGAGTCACCGCGCGGTCGGCTGTCTTCCTGGCGGCTCTGTGCCTGAGAGCGTCTCTGTGGCGTCTCGACCCTGGCCCAGGGTGGCATGGCTCAGCGTAGCCACGACCAGCCGTTAATTGACACACCCGACATTGTCGGAGCCCTGCCTGCGAGCTGCTGCCGGCCGGGCCGTCATTCTGCCGTCGGCCGTGTGCGGTCAAGGGATAGTCAGCTTTCTGACTGGCGACGGATCAGGTGTCCGCCGTGCCGCGCGAACCCGACACCGCTGCGGTGTTGATGCGCTGGGCTTCTTCGAGCTGGTCTTCGAGGATGATGATGCGGCAGGCGGCCTCGATGGGAGTGCCCTGGTCGACGAGTTCCCGGGCGCGGGCGGCGACGCGCAGCTGGTAGCGGGAGTAGCGGCGGTGGCCGCCCGCGGAGCGCAGCGGAGTGATCAGGCGGGCTTCGCCGATGGCACGGAGAAAGCTCTGGGTGGTGCCGAGCATCTCGGCGGCCCGGCCCATCGTGTAGGCGGGGTAGTCGTCGTCATCGAGACGGCCGAACGAGTCATCTGCTGTCACTTGCACCTCTCATGGAACGCGTGGAGGGGTCCTGGTGCCATATGGCACCAGGACCCCGAAGGAACTGCTACACCATCTGCCGGCCCTGATACTGCGCCGGCCCTCTGTGTCCGCAAACCCGACCAAGATGATGTCGGGGGTACGGGGATCGCGGTTGCTTGACCGGAGACCACCTCACTATCGATGTCCTGCGGTACCCGGGCTCAAGACGTCCGCCCGGGCGATCCTGATGGCGCCTGGCTCCTCCGTTCTTCCCTCTGGGATCACTTACCTACTGCTGGTACTGCTCTTGCGTACTGCTGGTGATGCGAACTGCTCTGTGGCCTGTGACAGCGACCACTCTCCGGCAGCCAGCCCCGTCGCCCGTCCTGCGTCTGCTCTGGCTTAGAACCCCACTGCCGAACCTCCCGGCGCGCGCCAGCAGCCGACGCCTTCACCGAGGTGCTGCTCACTGACTTCACTGCTGGGTACTGCGAAATGCACTTGCGGGTACTGCCACTGCGTTAACTGCGGTACTGCTCACGGCGGCCCCTGATCACTGCGGGCCACCCGGTCCGGCCGTCAGCCCCGTCGCCGTCCTGCAACAACCCTGGCTTCGGAACTCCACCACCGAACCGTCCTGCGAACTGCGGTGCTGCTGCCCGGCAGTTCATCTCTGCCAGGCCCTGCTGTCTCTCTGGGTTACGAGAGAAACCATAACCACACCACCCCCCAATGTCTACTCCGGCCGACACAGATTTCTGCGTGTTCGACGGTGAGGTAATCGACCCGAACAACGATGGAGGGCGGGAGCAAGCCGGGTTAGCGGCCACAGGCCGGGGCACAAGCCCCGGACACAGGACCAGGCATTGACGATCCAGAGACCAGGGAACCGGATGGACACGATGAGCGTCAACGTCGCAACCTTCCGCTCCGCGACATCCGTCGCCGGAGCACGCGACAACGCCCGGTACTTCCTCGAAGGTCTCGTACCGGCGATTGCAGCCGAGGCCGCCGACACGGTGGTCCTGGTCGTCTCGGAGCTCGTCACCAACGCCCTGCGCCACGGCGGCGGCACCTGCACCCTGGACCTGACCGCGCACCCGGACAGCATCGAGGTGTCCGTGCACGACCCCAGCCCGCAGGCCCCGCGCATGCGCACCCCCGACCTGAACGGCGGCACCGGAGGCTTCGGCTGGCCCATGGTCAACCGCCTCGCCCGCGCCACCGCCGTGACCCGCCAGGCTGCCGGCGGCAAGACCGTAAGCGCCCGCCTCACCCGGTAAAGCCCTTGCGCTGCCCATTCGTCTCCGTCCTCGTTTCTGCCGACCGCCGCTGACGCAGGCCAGGAGCTCCCGGGCCACCCTGCCCGCGAGGCGCTCGATT